>JAAZJE010000102.1 GCA_012800515.1 Clostridiaceae bacterium | reverse complement strand
CCAGGCGCACAGGCGCTTAATAGAGTGGTCCTCTGTTTGCGAACATGAACACTTGTTAAGAGAGGAGGAAACGCAGAATGGATTTAGTAAAGGCTGTCGAAATGACACAGATGAGCGATGCTCATGATGACGACCTGAGGATCGGAGACACCGTCCGTGTACCCTTGAGGATCAAGGAAGGGGCGCGCGAGAGAGTGCAGATTTTCGAGGGAACCATCATCGCCCGCAAGGGTAAGGGGCTGAGCGAGACGATTACCGTTCGTCGCGTATCCTATGGGGTCGGTGTAGAGAGGGTATTTCCGCTACATTCGCCACGCGTGGAAGGCATACAGCGGGTCAGACGCGGTAAAGTAAGACGAGCCAAGCTCTATTACTTACGCGATCGGGTCGGCAAAGCCGCACGCGTCAAAGAGAAGTTAGTGTTGAGGCAACCGAAGTAATCAGCACCCTCTCAAAGTATCATTCTCACCCTCCTGTTTCGGGAGGGTGACGGATGAGACGAAGCGCAGAGTGTCGGCAGCGATACTCTGTTGTTTTATTCACAGGTTTTGGACAAAAAAATGACGAAGCTCAATCTCAATTGGTTTCCGGGTCATATGAACCGGACTTTGCGTGATATCGGTACCAAGCTGCCCTTGGTCGATGTCGTGCTGGAGATTCGCGACGCGCGTATACCCGCGGCGAGCGGCAATCCGGAGCTGGCGCGGATTTGCGCCGGGAAACCACTGTTGACGGTTCTGAGCAAGGCGGATCTGGCCGATCCGGAGATTACCGCCGCCTGGCAGGCGTATTTTCGGGATAATGCCGAGCAACGGAATAATGATGGGCGGATTGAGGCGATCGATTGTCGGAACGCGCGTGACAATAAACGTGTTCTGGAACTGGCCGCCGAGTTGGCCGAACCGGTTTTGGAACGTGAGCAGCGGCAGGGGCGTCTGCGTCGGCCGGTTCGTATTCTTGTAGTCGGCGTTCCCAATTGCGGCAAATCGACCTTTATCAATACAATAGCCGGGCGTCGGGCGACACGGACCGAAGACCGCCCCGGGGTGACGCGCGGCGTGCAATGGGTTCGCAGCGGACGCGTCGAGCTCATGGATACGCCGGGTGTGCTCTGGCCGGCTGCCGGTACTGAGCACGGGCAACTCTTGTTGGCAATTACCGGCGCGATGCCGGACACGAATACGGATGTTGAACTTTTGGCGCGGCAGGCGTTCGCTCTGCTCCGGCCGCGCTATGCTGATCTGATCAGTGAGCGTTATAAGTTGAGTGCCGCCGATCGGGAAGAATACGAACAGATGTTGGAGATGTATTCCGCCGATCCGCGGATGGATGCCGCGGCTATGGCGACTGATCTGCTTTTTACCCGCGCGGCTTTGCGGCGGGGCTGTTTGCGTACGGGCGGTGAAGCCGACACGGCTCGCTTTGCCGTAATTTATCTTGATGAATTGCGTGACGGTACGATCGGGCGGATCAGCTTGGAATCGCCGCCGGAGGTAGCGGGTGTCTAAGGCGCGGTTGAAGGCGGAAGAGCGTTATCGTCTTATGGATGCTCTCGAAGCCGAACAGAGGGAGCGGGGACTTACTCGCCTGGCCGGGGTCGACGAAGCCGGTCGCGGTCCGTTGGCGGGTCCGGTCTATGCCGCAGCCTGTATTCTGGATCCGAATGTGCCTATTTACGGTCTGAATGATTCAAAACGTCTTAGTGAACGCAAGCGGGAAGAGATGTTCGAGCTTATTGTTGAGCAGGCGGCGGATTGGGGTATCGGTTGGTCGACCGTTGATGAGATTGAACATTTGGGTGTTTTGGCGGCGGTACATCTGGCTATGCGCCGCGCGCTGGAACAATTGCGTATGCCGCCGGAGATGGTTCTGGTTGATTATGAGCGGATACCGGACGTGGATCTGCCGCAAATCAATGTAACAAAGGGCGATGCCCGGGTTAATTGCATCGCCGCCGCTTCGATTTTGGCCAAGGTGGCGCGGGATCGTTATATGATCGAACTCGCCGAACGTTATCCCGTCTACGGATTTGAAAACCACAAGGGATACGGTACGGCGCAACATATCGCCGCGATTCGCGAGGCGGGGCCGACTAAGGAGCATCGACGTTCCTTCCTGACCCGGATTTTAAAGCCCGAAGTGTCTCCCTCCGAATAGGGTACTGAAAAATGTCGGACGGCGAGCTTTCCAAGCGTGAATTGGGTCGCTATATAGAAGATCAGGCGATTGAGATTTTGAATCAGCGTGGATATATACTTATTCAACGAAATTGGTGGTTACGGTCATATGGTGAAATTGATATAATCATGGCTAAGGATCAGGTGGTATGCTTTGTCGAGGTGCGAGGACGTCGAATGGCGACCTGTACGGATATTTACGGCGGAGCGGCGGCCAGTCTGAGTGCCGAAAAACGGCGGCGTCTGCGGAACTTGGCCACGGTCTGGTTGCGACGCAACCGTCCCGACGCAACGGCGGAATTGTTGGCATTCGCGGCTGAGCATGATAGTTCCGGGCGAATTGTGAATTGGGAATTGATTCCTATTATGTAGAGAGATTTACGAGGAGGTATGCCGCCGCGGGTGGCTACAGGAAAATGGGTAAAAGATATGCGGATATGAACGCCGATGAGCGAAAGGCCGAGTTGAAGCGCCTGGAAGCGAAATTGGAAGAAGTAAGGGCGCGCGGGTTGAAATTGAATATGACGCGCGGTCGTCCGGGTAGCGGTCAACTGGATCAGGTTAACGACCTGATTACAATTCTGTCTCAGGAGGATCATCTCTCGGAGGATGGCAGTGACTGCCGGAATTACGGCGGCCTGACGGGTATTCCGGAAATCCGGCGCGCTTTTGCCGAGGTGCTGGGTATCGACGCGGCCAATCTCATTGTTCAGGACAATTCGAGCCTCAACATAATGTACACATTGATTCTGCATGCGTTGACCTTCGGCGTACCGGGGGGCGACGCGCCCTGGGGGCAGAATCCTAAACGCGCTTTCCTCTGTCCGGCGCCGGGTTATGACCGTCATTTCGCCATCACGGAGCATTTGGGCTTTGACTTGATCACGGTACCTATGACCGCGACCGGACCGAATATGGATATGGTTGAGAAGCTCGTTGCCGGAAACGCGAATATCAAGGGTATTTGGACGGTGCCGGTCTACAGCAATCCGGACGGAATTGTTTATTCCGAGGAGACCTGCCGTCGCCTGGCGACAATGAAGACCGCCGCGCCGGATTTCCGCATTATCTGGGATAATGCCTATGTGGTGCATCATCTGTATCCGGATCAGCCGGAACTCTGCGGCAGCGTTCCGGAAATCCTCGCTCTCTGTGCCGAAGCCGGCCATCCCGACCGAGTGCTGCAAGTAGCCTCTTTCTCGAAGGTTACCTTCCCCGGTTCGGCACCCGCGTGTCTGGCGGCGAGTAAGACCAATCTCGACTGGTATCTAGGCCATATTCAGTTCCGTACCATTAGCCCGAATAAGATGATGCAGTTGGCGCATGTCCGCTTCCTTGAGAAGCGCGGTGGCATCGCCAATGTGATGCGCGGTCATGCCGACGTACTGCGTCCGCGTTTTGAAATGGTGCTGAAAATACTGCGTGAAAATCTGGCCGACAGTGGACTGGCCGAGTGGCATGAGCCGAAGGGCGGCTACTTCATCAGCGTGAATCTGCGTCCGGGCCTGGCTCAGGCGACAGTCAATCTCGCCAAGCAGCTCGGTGTGGCCTTTACGCCGGCCGGCGCGACTTATCCGCGGAACAACGACCCGAGCGACAGCAATATCCGCCTAGCGCCGACTTTGCCGACCACGGATGAACTGAAAACGGCGATCGAAGTCTTTTGTCTCTGCGTCCGCTATTGCGCATTAACGGAAGGGAATGCCAAATGATGACACGAGAGGAGCGCACGAGCTACCGCAGTCCCCTGGGCGTACGCTATGCCGGTCGGTACATGCAAGAGTTGTTCTCGGAGCACACAAAATTTGTTACCTGGCGTAGATTGTGGGTGGCTCTGGCCGAGGCTCAGCATGAGCTCGGCCTGGATATTACCTCGGAGCAAATCGAGGAAATGCGCGCCAATGTCGAGAATATCGATTATGAATATGCCGAGGCCGAGGAAAGGCGGATTCGCCACGACGTAATGGCGCATGTCCACACTTTCGCGCGGCAATGCCCCGCGGCGGCACCGATTATCCATTTGGGTGCTACCTCCTGCTATGTATGTGACAATACCGATCTGATTCTCATGCGTGAGGCGTTGGATCATATCGAGACCAAGATATTGGAGGTCATCCGTCGTCTGGCCGACTTTGCCGAGCGCTATCAGGATCTTGTCACGCTGGGATTTACGCATTTTCAGCCGGCACAGCCGGTCACGGTCGGCAAGCGCGCCTGCCTTTGGATTGAGGATCTGCTCAGTGATTTGCGGGATTTGCGCTATGTGCGTAATTCAATGCGTCTGCGGGGCTGTAAGGGAACTACCGGTACGCAGGCGAGCTTCCTGCAACTCTTTAAAGGAAACAGCAGTAAATGCGTCGCTCTGGATCAGATGGTGGCGGAGAAGATGGGCTTTGAATATGTTATGCCTGTTACCGGCCAGACCTATTCGCGCAAAGAGGACAATCGGATTCTGAATGTCCTGGCCGGCCTGGCTCAGAGTGGCCATAAATTTACCAACGATATTCGTCTGTTGCAGAATATGCGGGAGATTTTCGAACCTTTCGGTTCGACTCAGGTCGGCTCTTCGGCGATGCCTTATAAGCAGAACCCGATGCGTAGCGAACGTCTGGCTTCACTGGCGCGCTTCCTGATCAATACCGTCAACAATACCGCCGCAACGGCCTCTGTACAGTGGCTGGAGCGGACTCTGGACGATTCGGCGAATCGACGCATTGTCATCCCGGAGACGTTCCTGGCCGCGGATGCGATCCTGAATATCTGGCAGGATATTTCCGGCGGGCTACGGGTCTCGGAGACGATGATCGCCGCCAATCTATCGGTGCACCTGCCCTTTATGGCCAGCGAAGCCGTAATGATGGAAGGTGTGCGCCGGGGCGGGAACCGTCAGGAGTTGCACGAGTTGATTCGCCGACACTCCCTGGCGGCAGCCGAGGAATTGAACCGCGGGCGCCCGAATGATCTGCTGGAGCGGATTGCCGCTGATCCGGCCTTTATGATGAACAGGGAAGAAATAGAGGCGCTGATGCGGCCGGAAGATTATGCCGGTCGAGCAGCGGAACAGGTGCGTGAATATTTGTCGAACGAAGTTATGCCGATTTTGAACGCTGTCGGACTTCCGTCGGAGTCAAATGAGGTGGATTTCGACGCGGACTCTAAATTACGGGTCTGATTTTCAGAAAAATCGCACTATTTTGAAGATATTTCGACGTAATGCCGTAATTACATTGAATATCGTATAACAGTTCTGTTACAATGGCATTACATCGCATTTACACTGCTGACATATCTGTGAGTGATTCAGGATTGTCGCGGTGTTGAGCTTTGAGGAGGAAGAACATGCCTTTAGATAAACACAGCAGTGTCCCTTTGTACGCTCAATTGAAAGAGGTTCTTCTGGCTCGGATTGAGAGCGGAGAGTATCAGCCGGGAGAACGCATTCCTACGGAGATGCAGTTATGTGAGGAAATGCAGCTGTCGCGCCCGACCGTGCGTCAGGCTGTCAGCGAATTAGTCAATGAAGGGCTGCTGGAGATTTACAAGGGTCGCGGTACTTTTGTGCGTGAGGAGACCAAACGCTGCCAGATAGCGCCTTTTTCCGGCTTTACTTTCGGTATTTTATCTGCTAATACTTTAGAGGGCATGAATTTCGTCGATTACAGGGAAGTCGATAAATTGCCAGGGAAAATTGCCGCCGCCTTTGTCCGCAATCGGGTCGGCGGTTCGCCCGGTTATTCAGAGTTGATTTGGCGCGGAGAACATAATCGACAGGTCGTTGCGTATTGTAAGTCCTGGATTCCCAAGGCGATGTTCCCTGATTTACTGAAAGATGTTCGCCTGCGTCGACCGATGATTGACATTACGGCGAACAAATATGCTTTTTTACCGCAAAAGGTTGAGACCGAACTCATGGTACGCCCGGCAATGCAAAATGAGGCGCGAATTTTCGATATTCCGCGCGGCGAGTCGGTTATTGTTGTAACGAGTGTTTTTCTTTCCCGAAGCGGCGATGTATGCGAAGTTGTCAATGTCGTATTGTCAGCCAAGCATTGCAGTTTGCGCCTGGATAGCAGTGTGCGTTAGGGAAGATATTTCCGCATGCAGATTATCTATTTTGATCAGGCAGCGACCGTACCGGTGCGGCCGGAGGTTCTGGCTGAGTTTGTACGGATCAGTTGCGAATGCGCGGGCAATCCTTCCTCTTTGCACGCTCTCGGTCTGACGGCGGCAAAAACTATTGCCGTTGCGAAGGAGTCATTGGCTCGGACGCTGGGTTGCCGCGCCGAGGAACTGATTTTCACATCGGGTGCTACGGAGTCGATAAACACCGCCCTGCGCGGCTATCACAATTCCCGTTATCGTGAAAGCAACGAAATTATCTATTCGGGCGGAGATCATGCCGCTACATTGCAAACCGTTAAATATCTCGAGAATGCTGGGCGGATCGGCATAGATATCGGTCTGACTGCGACCGGTCATCCCGACCTTGCGCGCCTGGAGGCGGCTCTTTCACCGCAAACCTTCATAATTACCTTGCTTGCCGTCAATAACGAGACCGGCGCGATAACCGATCTTTCCGCCGTTGCGCGTTTACGCAATCTGAGAGCTCCGCAGGCCGCAATCCACATAGACTATACTCAGGCCCCCGGCAAGAAGGAAATCGATTTGCGGGACGGGCATTGCGATTTGGCCAGCTTCAGCGGACACAAGGTAGGGGCACTCAAGGGATCAGGGCTACTCTATTGCCGAGATTCGATAAATCTACAACCGCTGATTTTCGGCGGCGGTCAGCAGGGTAACATGCGCAGCGGCACGGAGAGCCCCGCCATGGCGGCGCAGTTGGCCCTGGCGATGAATCTGGCAATTGAGGAGAGGGAAGAGACTTATGAGCGGGTTACAGCCCTGCGAGCCTTATTACTGGAAGAATTATCCGGAACGGAATTCATCTTAAATTCATATCAGCCGGCTGTTCCGCATATTGTAAATATCGCTTTTCCGGGTATATTGGGTCAGACTCTGGCCTCGGCATTGTCCGGGGAGGGCTTTATGGTCGCAACGACCTCGGCCTGCGGCGCGCGGAGCCCCGTCAGCCATGTCCTGAGTGCAATGGGGCGGGACAAGACGGAAGCGCAAAGCGCTATTCGTATCAGTCTGGCGGCAAATCATACCGAAGCCGAGGTCCGTACCCTGGCGGCGGCAATCCGTAAGAATGTAGGCCTACTGCGAGCTATCGGAGGTAAAAAATGAGCAAAACGGCACCGCGTACCGACTCATCCTGGCTGGTCATGGCGCGCATCGGGGAAATCGCCCTTAAAGGACTGAACCGAGGCAAATTCGAGAGCCGTCTGATCAGTAATATTGCCCGGCGTCTGCGACCGTTCGGCAGCTTTTCCATCGAACAGCGTCAGTCAAGGATTTTTATCGAGCCGGTGCGTCCGGCAGAACATAGTGATGCCAATCGTCGCGGTATTGTTGAGACCGTATGTACCGTCTTCGGCATTGTTTCCGCCAGTCCGGTCTTTCGCTATGACAAGGAATGGTCCGAGGTGGAGCGCGGTAGCCTGGAAGTCGTAGGAAATACTCTGAAAATGCGCCCGGTCAGGACTTTTAAGGTTGAAGCACGGCGCGGCGATAAAAAATATTCCTATAATTCACCCGAGATTTGCAATCGGATCGGAGGGTTGGTATTGGAGAATTATCCGGAACTCAGCGTTAACGTGCATGAACCTGATTTTGTTTTGAATATCGAAATCAGAGAGCGGGCATATATATACAGCGAAACACTCCCCGGGGTGGGTGGTCTCCCCACCGGTATGTCGGGGCGTAGCCTTTTATTGCTGTCCGGAGGAATCGACAGTCCGGTCGCCGGTTACATGATTGCTTCACGCGGTGCGGAACTGGAGGCAATCTATTTCCATGCGCCGCCCTTTACTACGGAGCACACTCTGAATAAAGTCATCGAACTGGCGCGTATTCTCTCCGGATACTGCGGTCGGATAAGATTACATGTAGTTAATTTTACTGCTGCTCAGCTAAAGATGAGAAAGTCATGTCCTCATGACATGTTTACAATTATTTTGCGGCGTCTTATGTACAAAGTTGCCGAGAAGGTTGCGGCTGAAGCAAAGTGTTTGACTCTGGTCACGGGAGAGAGTCTGGGACAGGTCGCCAGTCAGACCATGGAGGGTCTGGTCGCGACGGCAACTGCCTGCACGATGCCGGTTTTCCGCCCGCTGATCGGCCTGGATAAAGAGACGATAATTGCCCTGGCGCGCCGAATCGGAACGTATGAGACATCGATCCTGCCTTATGAGGACTGTTGCACTATTTTTGTGGCTCGCCACCCGAAGACCCGTCCAAACCTTAAGGATGTGGCTGTCGCCGAAGCCGAATTGGATTTGGAGGAGCTGCTGGAACTGGCTACGAAGGATATAAGTGTTATTGATGTTGACCGCGGCGGCGCTCGCTCACGCTCCGCGCGCTCTTGAGACTTGTCGCACAACGGATTATAATCAGATGCGAATATTATACCTGGAAAGGTTCAAAAAATGATTAGACACTATGGATACGTAAAACAGACCGATCCGGAGGTTTTTGAGGCAATCGTTGCCGAGGAAAATCGCCAGAGAGACAAAATCGAGCTGATTGCTTCGGAAAATTTTGTCAGCCGCGCCGTGGCCGAAGCGCAGGGAAGTCTCCTAACGAATAAGTACGCCGAAGGTTATCCCGCCAGACGTTATTACGGCGGTTGCGAACACGTCGACGTAGTTGAGAGCCTCGCCATCGAGCGCGTGAAGAAGCTATTCGGTGCTGAACATGCCAATGTTCAGCCCCACTCCGGCGCCTCGGCGAATATCGCGGTTTTCTTCGCTTTCCTTGAGCCTGGCGACAGAATTCTCGGAATGAACTTGTCTCACGGCGGTCACCTGACCCACGGCATGGCCAAAAATATTTCCGGCCAGTATTTTGAGGCGCATGGTTATGATGTCGGTCGCGAAGACGGACTGATTGACTATGATGACGTTGCCAAAAAGGCCAGAGCATTACGCCCTAAGATGATTATTGCCGGTGCCAGCGCCTATCCGCGCAAGATTGATTTCGCCCGCTTTCGCGAGATCGCCGACGAGGTCGGAGCGATTCTCTTTGTCGATATGGCGCATATCGCCGGAATGATCGCGGTCGGTCTGCACCCGGATCCGGTACCTTACGCCGATGTCATTACTTCAACCACGCATAAGACGCTGCGCGGACCGCGGGGCGGTTTAATTTTGTCAAAGAAAAAGCATGCCAAGAAGATCGATTCGGCGGTTTTCCCCGGAACGCAGGGCGGTCCGCTGATGCACGTTATCGCGGCGAAGGCCGTGGCTTTTAAGGAGGCTTTGGATCCGAGCTTTAAGGTCTACCAGCAACAGGTCATGGCGAATGCCCAGGCTCTGGCCAGTCAGTTGTTGGCACGCGGTCTGCGTCTTGTCTCCGGTGGTACGGACAACCACTTGTTGCTGATCGACCTGACCGAGACCGGGGTAACCGGTAAAGATCTCCAGGAACATCTGGATGCGGTGAATATAACGACGAATAAGAACGGCATTCCCTATGATACCCGTTCGCCTTTCGTTACTTCCGGCTTGCGGATCGGTAGCGCGGCCGTGACGACACGCGGTTTCCTTGAGGATGATATGCGTGAAGTCGCTGACCTGATCGCCGACGCGACCTTCGATTTTGACGGCAACCGGGGTGAGCTGATCGCCAGAGTGGCCGCCCTATGCGAACGTCATCCGCTGTACGGGGATTGGGTGTACGCGTAAACCCAGACCGTCGACTTGACGCCGAACAGAAATGAGACGCTTGAAGTCCGGAACGGAATATATTGAGAATCAGCCGCTGGCTGCCCGTATGGCGCCGCGCAATTTGGACGACTTCGTCGGTCAAGAACACATAGTCGGACCGAAGACTCTGTTGCGGCGGTTGATTAAGGCGGATCGCCTGGGCTCGATAATTTTGTTCGGGCCGCCGGGCACGGGTAAAACATCGCTGGCGCGGGTGATAGCAAATACGACGGAAAAGGGTTTCCGCGTGATCAACGCCGTCACTTCCGGCGTGGCGGATATTAAGCAGGTTATTGCCGAAGCGCAGAACCCGCTGCTGACGCCATCCGGCCAGTTGATTCTGTTCATCGATGAGATTCATCGCTTTAATAAGGCACAGCAAGACGCTCTCTTGCCCTCAGTGGAGCAAGGGAGCGTCATTCTTATCGGCGCGACGACCGAGAACCCGTATTTTACGGTGAATAAGGCGCTGGTTTCGCGGACGACTGTGTTCCGCCTGTTGCCGCTCGACGAGACGCATATTAAGGAAATTATCGACCGGGCTCTGACCGATAAGGAACGCGGGCTGGGCAATCTGCAAGTGGCGCTGACGGCGGAGGCGGAGACCTTTCTGACAAATAAGTGTAACGGCGACGCGCGTATCGCATTGAACGCTTTGGAGCTGGCGGTACTGACGATCGAGCCGGACGCCGACGGCATGATTCAGATCGGACTCGAGGATATATCTTCGTGCATGCAGATTCGGGCGACGCAGTTCGATGCGACGGGCGAAGGACATTACAACACAATCAGCGCGATGATCAAGTCAATGCGCGGATCGGATCCGGATGCGGCGATCTATTACTTGGCGAGGGCGATTCACGGCGGGGAAGATCCGGCTTTTTTGGCGCGGCGAGTGGTGATTCAGGCGGCCGAGGAGGTTGGCATGGCCAATCCTACGGTATTGCAGGTGGCGATGGCGGCCTATCAGGCGGTGCGCGAGATCGGTATGCCCGAGGCGCGGATTATTTTGGCTCAGGCCGTGATTATGGTTGCTACTTCACCGAAGTCAAATGCGTCCTATCTCGCAATCGACCGGGCTCTGAAAGATGTGGCCGAACAGAGGAGTTATGAGATTCCACTGCACTTGCGGAATCCGGTAACGGAGGGCATGGCTAAGGACTTGGGCTACGGCGTGGGCTACAAATATGCTCACGACTATCCCGGTCATATCGTTGATCAGGAGTATCTGCCGCCGGAACTGAAAGGGCGGGTCTATTACGAGCCGACGGAAAACGGCTACGAACAGCGGATTGCCGCCTGGTTGAATGCGCGGCGCCAACGACTGTACGGCGACAAAGCCGAGCTGACAGAGGCCGAATCGACGGAAGTCGAACCGGCAGAGTCCGAACCGACAAACACCTAGGCGGACGACTAACTAGAGGCTAAATGACCCCCAGCGCGGTACTTCGGTCAGGGGCGGAACGTCGGTTATGGAAGTGAACCGCTCCTTGCGTTGTTTGTACCAGGTCAAATTTTCAAAGCCGCAGGCGCGGATCAGACGGATGATGAATTGGGCACCCAGACCGATCTCGCCGGGGCTGTGTGCGTCGGAAGAGAAGCATATGCGGCGTCCGCCCATTTCGTAATAGCGGATCAGGACTTCGGGGTCGGGGTAGACAAAGTAATTGTTGCGGCGCGACATCTGGTAGTAACTGCGGGTGTTGATTTCCAGGCACTTATTCTGTTCGATCATCAGGCGGAACATATGGTCGAACAAATCGCTGAACTCACTATATAGGAAGCGTTTATCTTCGTAGAACGAATAGCGTGCAACATAGTCGTAATGACCGACGATGTCAAATTTCTGCTGCTTTTCGAGCATTTCAATAATCAGCTCCAAATAACGACCGAATATAAAGGATTTACCTTTTTCGTAGGCGGAGCGTTCGGAATAGATATCGACATTATCAACGCAGTGAATTGAACCGATAACGACGTCGAGCTGGGAGGAGAAGCGGGTGATTAATTCGTCATATTCGACGGCGAGATCCGAGGTGTAGCCGAGTTCCAGTCCGAACAGAAGTTCGGGGTAGGGAGGCGGGGCGTCCGGGTCTTCACCGGCGGCGAGAAACTCCGGGCGGTTGTATTTCGCCCGCATTTCCCGGATGAAACGAATGTAAGTATAGATATCGAAATACCACTCACCGTAGAGCGGCTGTGAGTAGAGGTTCTTATTGCCGGGCAGGTAGATGCCGTCGATTAGTCCTTTGTCAATATGCTCGGTTATGGCGATTCCCTTGAGACCCAGAGCACGGCCTTCTTCACGGAGATCGACGAGTTTGTAGCGACCGTCGAGCGAAAAGTGGCGGGTGTGATTATGGCAATCAACAATGCCGGAGATTGGGTATTGCGGGGAGCGGTATAGGGTTACGTCGTCACAAGTTTCGGTGGGTACGGTGGTGAACTTCGGTAGGGTACGGGTATTGTGCGGGATTTGCGGTTCGTTTGCAGGTGTACGTTGCGGTTCATCTTTGCTGATCTGTGTTTCCATTAATTTCCTTCTTACTTGTTTCTATAATTTTAATTAATTTTAATTTCCATTTTTATTTATATCGCCAGCCTACTCTGTCAACGTGCGTAAAGGAGGTACAGAATGTATTGAGCCACCCGTTCCGGAAGGATTTTGGTCAGCAGTGAAAAGAGCTTGTACTGCAGACCTACCGTGCTGGTGGCGGGCAGGCGGCGGCGACGCACGGCCAGACTATATAGGTGCTTGGCGATGACGGCGGCCGGCATGCCGTGGCGTTCATCATGTTCCATACGAGCCAGGGAGCGCGCCTCGCGCTCGGCATAGGCTGGGGAGGCAACGGCTTTTTTGCGATTATCGGTGAAAGGGGTTTTGGTGTCGCCGGGCTGACAGGCACAGACCTCGATACCGAAGGGACGGAGCTCGTTGGCCAGTCCTTTGGCGAGGAAGCTGAGTCCGGACTTTGTGACCGAGTACCAAGTCTGGAAAGGTATTGCGAGGATGGCGGCTACCGAGCTGATAAGAATTATTCGCCCGCTCTTTTGCGCCCGCATGATCGGCAGGACGGAGTTGAGACAACGCTGAGCTCCGAGGAGATGCACATCGAGCTGTTGCATGACAGCTTCGGGAAGGGTATCCTCGACCGGTCCGCTGATGCCGTGTCCGGCACCGGAAATGAAAACATCGATGCGACCGAGCTCGTCGTAACAGGATTTGATTGCCTTCGCCACTTGTTCGTTCTCGGTGAGGTCGGCGAGGTAATTGTGCGCTCCGGACAGGGGGCAGGGACGACGGCTGATATTGGCTACTTTCCAGTTGCGCGCCAAAAAATATTCGGCGGTGGCCAGACCGATTCCGCTTGAACCGCCGGTGATAAGAAGTACCGGGGTGGGGGAGTCTGATGCAACTGTACGTGCGTCGGATTCCGTATGCAAAGGTGTCATTCTATCGTTTCCATCCTTTCCGCCGTCTATGATACCAAAAAGAACGCCTCGTAGGTGACGCATGGCTCCGGCGGAGGCAAATTGGGGTGCAGATCAGAGTAATCGCTTACGAAAAGGGAACAGGAACAATAAGAAACCTTTACAAAAAATTGGACAAACGAAATCCCACGCAATGACAGCGGAGCGTTATTGCGGCACAAGAATCAACTGTTGATTTACGCGTTTATCGGATGCCGAGTAGCGCAACTAATACTAAGGACCTTCACAAAGGACCTTTATAGCCGTAGATGATCCCGAACTACGGAGCTTATCCCACAGGGTCTGGGCAGCTCAAATCCTTCCGGAAAGTGCGGACGGCCAGACGCGGCCGTCTGTCCGCTGATTTAATCCTGAATGACCTCTACTTCGGAATCGGCATTGCGCTTTACGCTGTCAATACCGTTTTCGCAGCTGGCTTTCCTGACATAGCCTTCGGATGCGGCAATGATCTGGCCGTTGCGCGCCTTAAGGCGGAAACGGAATTCGCCGGCCTTGTCAACATACATCTCAAATTTCGGATGTTTGAGAACCGGAGCGCCCTCGACAGTCTGATCCTCAACTTCCGCCTGCGGGGCGGCGCTACGCACAGCTTCACAGCCCTGGAGGCAATTATCCAGAGTTGTGTAATCCTCAGATGTAGCGATGATCTCCCCGTTGTTGGCCTTCAGGTTGAACATATAGCCCCCCGAAGCTGTTTTTTTAACGACATACTTTCCCATAATTCACCTCACATGATGCTTACCACCAACAATCGGACGGTAGCGGTGTAGTTGGCGGATACAAAACAAGAAATGAGTTTTATATCCTTTATAAAATAATTGTAAAATACAATGTAAAGAAAAGCAACACCGCAACACATAATAATCGGTATCCCTTTGGAAATTATTCAAATACCCGTGTTTGGTAGTTAACACCAGAAAATATTAGGAATAGAAATCTGTCAAGAACGCCGCGAAGCATTGGAAATCAAGGCTCCGCGGCATTTTTTAACCCACTTGCAATCTTATTTCATTTGTGCT
>JAAZJE010000101.1 GCA_012800515.1 Clostridiaceae bacterium | reverse complement strand
TTAGTAACGGCTTACGAAAGGAAGAGTTATGAAAGTTTGTAAATTTGGCGGTTCATCCCTGGCCGGAGGCGAACAGATTCGTCGCTCCGGATCGATCGTTTTACGTGACCCCGATCGGAGAATTATGGTTGTATCCGCCCCCGGTAAGCGCAGCAAAAATGACATTAAAGTAACTGACCTACTGATTTCGCTGGCCAATGCCCGCATCAGCGGCTATGACGGAGTTACCGAGCGCTCTGCCGTTATCGGACGTTTTGCCGATATTTGCAATGAGCTCTCACTTCCGGATCGGGTCATTTTGGAAATCGCTACCGATATAGATCGCAGATTATCCGCAAAATATGATAACGATATGGAAATGCTGGATACTCTAAAAGCTGCTGGTGAAGATAATTGCGCAAAACTCGTTGCCGCCTGGTTTCTGGCCGGCGGATATGAGGCGGCTTACGTCAACCCCGGCGAGGCCGGTCTTTTCCTGAGCTCCGATTACGGCCGTGCCCGTGTCCTCCCCGAATCGTATGCCAACCTGCAAAAATTACGCGAGCGCAACGGAATTTTGGTTTTCCCCGGCTTTTTTGGATATACCAAATCCGGTAAAGTTGCAACTTTCTCGCGCGGCGGTTCCGATATAACCGGTGCCATACTTGCCGCAGCGGTCGGCGCCCATGAATATGAGAACTGGACCGATGTCGATTCTGTCTTTGCAGTTAACCCCAATCTGGTACCGAATCCCCAGCCGCTCAGCGAAATTTCCTTCAAAGAGATGCGCGAGCTCGCCTACGCCGGATTCTCGGTACTTCACGACGAAGCCCTCGAGCCGGCCTGGCAACACAATATCCCTGTTCATATATTAAACACCAACAATCCAGACAGTCCCGGCACCAGAATTATCGAGCGGCGGCAAACCTTCAACGGCGTCGTAACGGGAGTAGCCGGATCCAAAGGCTTTGCCATGCTCCATATAACGAAGTATCTGATGAATCGAGAAATCGGCTTTGCTGCCAAATTAATGCAAATATTTGCTGATCTGAATTTATCGATAGAGCATATGCCGACCGGTATTGACTCCATAACGGTAGTGGTGCGTAGCGATGCGCTGGACGACGATAAGCTCGAGATTATTATGCGCCGGCTCTTCGATGAGCTCGGCGTCCATGAGGCCTATTTAGAGCGCGGTATGGCAATTGTCATGATCGTAGGCGCTGCCATGGCTCAGACCGTCGGTGTCACGGCTCGTGCAACTTCGGCCCTGAGCCGTGCCGGAATCAACCTGGAACTGATCATTCAGGGCGCATCGGAAATCTCGGTCCTTTTCGGTGTCAAAGAAGAGTTCTGCGACTTTGCCATCAAGACCCTATATCGGGAGTTCTTTACTTATCCCTAGTCGCGCGGCGTCTTGATAATCTTCTTCCAGTCGAAGAAGCGGTTAAAAGAGCCGTTGCGCAGGCTGCTTCCACCCATAAAGATGCGGTCCATGTATAAATAGTTCCGCGAGGAGGTCATATAGGCCTTGTTGCTCTGCCCGTTGAAATAGCGGAAACCCTCGTTTTGCAGATATTTTTTTCGTTCATCGGTACCGCGATAGATGCCGCCCTGCGGATAACAAAAGATATCGACCGGGCCGGTGATCGGTTCTATTGCCTGCTTCCAGGCAACGGTATCCTTCTTCAGATCATCCAAAGTAAAACTCCGAATATTATTCCAATCGTAGGATTGGCTGGCAAACTCCCAACCGTTGCGCTTGAGAACGTCGGCTACCGCTTTAGCCTGCCGCCGCTGACTGTCCAAATCGCCCCCTGTTATTGAACTCTGCGGTTGGCGTAAATTGGCCAGAGCGGTATTCCGCTCCGCAAGTTGTCGTTCCGTTGTTATATAACCGAAAACACATTCGCGTGCCGTGAGCGATATATTGGCCTTAGCACCGTCAAAGCTGAAGTCGGGGTGCTGCTCGACAAATATCTCCAGAATGCCGATAGCCTCGGCCTCGCGATCGACAATTTCCCGACCGTCCGTGGCCTGATATAGACCGGCCACCCGACCGTTATCATCCAGGACAAGATTCAGACAATTACCGGAGGCATACCTGGTCGCATAGTAGTTCAGTCCCTCTACAGTCATTATCAAAGGCCGCTTCCCTTCCGGCAGATTCAGCCCACGCCAGCGCCCGGAACTATCGAGAAAACTTCTTTGACTGACCAGAACATAATTCGCATCGTAAAGCTCTTCCAAGGTACGCTTAAACTCATTGACAGTGAGCATCGTCGAATCGGCAGAGCGGGCATAGGGACCGGTGAAAGCCAGATCCGGACGAATAATAAGGGGCTTGAAAGTGATGTGCTCAATCTCACCGCTGTACGGAATTAGGCTTGCCCCGGTATGGCGCAGCGCGGTCTCTTCGACTTTTAGAAAGTCGCTGTCACCGGGATAAATGGTCAGCATTTCCTTGGCCAAAAGCAATGCCGAATAGTATTTTTGCCGATCCAGTAGTTCTCGCGCACGCTGCTTCATGCTGGAACTTAGATTTTTTTTCACGTCGGCCAACGTCGTATTGATGATTTTTAGCGGCAGACCGGCCGGATTTAATTCCGGCATTTTTTCCTCCCTCAGCTCATGCAGCGTTTTCCAGGCGGACAACCAATCGGCATTCTTTACCAAATGCATAGCTTCGGCATAGCGGTCGGCAAATTCCTCAATCACGGGCAACTCCCGCTCTATGTTTAAAATAGTGTTTCGGACAGAAGGCAAATCGGTTAAGCCGCTAAGGATTTGCTTCAAGATCGCAACGGGCATTTGTGCGTTCATTACTTCGCGCACTCGTTCCTCGATGAACGCCTCTATCCTCTGTCCGCTCAGTTCGCTCATCTGTTGCAGAAAATCCTTCTCATCCGGAGGAAATATGCGGGCGGGATCCGCTTTTAGTTGCAAAAGTATCCGATCCGTACGCTCAAATATCAGAGTCTCCATTGGGATTATCGCCGCGGCATAGCGGTCGGCAAATTCCTCAATCACGGGCAACTCCCGCTCTATGTTTAAAATAGTGTTTCGGACAGAAGGCAAATCGGTTAAGCCGCTAAGGATTTGCTTC
>JAAZJE010000100.1 GCA_012800515.1 Clostridiaceae bacterium | reverse complement strand
TACCCTTGCCCGAAATATCCGGCTTTGCACCCTAGTTCGAAGCGTTACCCGTGCAAAGATGGACTTTCCGGGCAGAGGCGGAACGATAGGTGGGCGTAACAACAGTGAAGGTAATAATTATTAAGCTAGTCGTACTGGAAAGGCCGTGGATTTGGGCACAAAAAAACCGAGCACGGCGGCTCGGTCTTACGTTTGGAGAAATTCGTACGGATTGGACTGGTATTTAGGTACTCGGACTGCCGCGCACAGGCACAGCTTCGCCCACCGGATGGATCGGCGGTAGCGCTTTGGGATTATTCGGATTGTTCGGCCCGGCGGTAAATTTGCCCGCACGACGGAGTTGCCTACAGCAAAATCAGCCCGGTGCTCCGATCGGCACCGACCGAACCGGGTAGCTTCGCCGATAAATCCGCTCCCCCAACTGTCGGCCAACCGCAAGACATTGGCGAATTTCGGCGGCCACCCGACGAAGCATATCCCGATTCCACTTCCACTTCGCAAAGCCCCAACGAATCGGACCCAGGAACAGACTCATCACGGAGTGGCGTTCCAGTTCCAGCCTCGCCTCCCGTTCTTCGCAATAGGCAACGTAACGATCTACGTCACCCGCGACTTCGTCGGAGGGAGGACGATCCGTCAGCAGGGCCTGCAGCCTCAGCCGCATCTCCCAGAAACGCCGCGCCCTAATCCGCCGCCGCCTGCGGAGCCGACCATGGGAAATCTCGTCGACAACTCTCTGCAACTCGATCGGATCTTCAACCTGTTCCGTCGTCAAACTATACACATCGTAGCCGTTAAGCTGTAGGATCCGGGCTCGGCGCTCATCAGCTTCCCGAGCTTCCCTGCTACTGTGATAAGTTCGACTGTCAAACTCGATCAGAATTTTCTCCTCCGGCAAAGCATAGTCGGCATAATAGATGCCTGACTCTCCCGGAGCGAGCAGTCCCGGCGCGACTCGTATCTCATAATTCATAACCAAATCCTGAAGATTTGCCCCGCCCAACGCATGAGGAAGCGAGAGCAACATATGAATAAGGGCTTCGCGCGGCGAGTTGCTACCATCTTTGGCATATTTAAGGGCGTTCAGCGCTTTCTTTCGACCGCGATGCCACTTCATTTCCTCGGCGCAAACGAGCAATTCTTTCACGGTAACCAAGGGCTCGGAATACAAACCGTCCGGGTAGGCGCAGAGCAGTTTTCCCAACAAAATGCGTTCATGTTTGTCTAGATCGGATACGACTTGGAGGTATGCGAACGCCGGAGCGACGACATGAATTCCCGCTCTCTCGTCATGACGCAAGTATTTCGCCGGAACGTCTAAAGTACAGCAATGAATTCGGTAACCTTTCTTTCGGCGACGCGCTTTATAATCAAAGACGGTCATGTGAATGTTACCGCCGCGAAGATCGTCGAGATCAAAATGCGCGTCGATAAACGGAACCTGCCAATACCTGAGCGCGTCCCAATGGCTGAGATAGATATTTCTATTTACTTCCTTTTTACCCATGGACAACTCCTCCCAAAGGCGGACTATGTACCGTGATTTGTACGACCAGCTTAACAAATATTGATAAATAAATCAAGAGCAAAACTATGTGAAAATATATTAAAAGTCACTTTTTCAATTAAAACACGAGTGTTGGGCCGGGATAGTCGCAGGTACAAAAAAAGCGCCGCGGAGGGCGCAGGCGGCACGGCAAGAACACGGCAGAAGAGCGTGGAATTATCAATGGCGCTGCACGTCGATGACATCGCGGATCGCCTTGATGCGACCGACGATACGATTATATTGGTTCTGATCGCTGATTTCGATGACCACGTTCACCGTTGCGGTGACGTCCTTGACCGAGGTCATTGAGCCGGACAGAATTGTCGTCTTTTCATCGGAAATGGCGTTCGAGACGTCGGCCAGGAGGTGGCGGCGGTCGTGGGCGATGATCCGCAATGCAACCTGATATGTGCTGCCGGTCTGCTCATCGTCCCAGGCCACGTCGATCAGACGGCTCGCTCGCTCGGCCTCGGCCGAGCCTTTATTGGCCTTTTCCAATAGGCTACGGATATTGGGGCAATCGCGACGGTGTACGGCAACTCCGCGACCGCGGCTGATATAGCCGATTATGGGATCTCCCGGCACCGGGTTGCAACAACGCGACAAACGCAGCAGACAGTTGTCGATGTCCTTAACGATAATGCCCAAGTCATTGCGACCCTTACGCCACTTGCCCTGACTGCTCGTCGTAGGCTGAGTGATTTCGCCCGTCGTCGCCACCTGTTCCGTGACCGGGCTGTAAACCACCTGCCCGGTATGGCTGAGATGATAACCCATGGCGCGGCGCTCATCGTCGGGCAGGCTGCGGATATATTCATCACGCAGGCGTGCAAAAGCCTTTCCGGCAGTCAAACCGGCATAGCCTATGGAGGCCAGCAGGTCATCGACGGTGCGGAAGTTGTAGCGAGTCAGCAGGGGCCTGACGAACTTATCCTTCATCAAATCCTCGGGCTTGAAGCCGCCGCGCTGAATCTCTCTATCCAGCAGTTCCTTGCCGCGCTGTACATTGGAGGTGCGCGCTTGCTTGCGGAACCATTGATTGATTTTATTGCGCGTTGAGGCACTGCGGGCGATTTTCAGCCAGTCGCGGCTGGGACCGCTTATCTTCTCCGATGTCAGAATCTCAACTATATCACCGTTCTTGAGCACGGTATTAATCGGAACCATGCGTCCGTTGATCTTGACACCGAACATATGGTTGCCGATATCGCTGTGAATGCTGTAGGCAAAGTCGATCGGTGTGGAGCCGTCCGGCAGGGCCAGGACATCTCCCTTGGGCGTGAAAACGAAAACGTCGTTCGTGACCAGACCTTCCCGCAACTGCTCGAGATATTCGCCGGCATCCTTCATGTCCTTCTGCCATTCGAGAAGCTGGCGGAGCCACGTCAATTTCTCATCGGTGGAGTCCAAACGCAGGTTCGGGTCGGTTTTCCCGCCCTTATAGCGCCAATGCGCCGCGATGCCGTACTCCGCGACCTGATGCATCTCATAAGTGCGGATCTGCACCTCAAAGGGTATGCCGCGGGAGCCGATGACCGTGGTGTGCAACGACTGGTAGCGGTTCGGCTTGGGGACGGAAATATAATCTTTAAACCGCCCCGGTATGGGGCGGTACATCTCATGAACAAGACCCAGTACCGAATAGCAGTCGGCCAAAGTCGGAACGATAATGCGCGTGGCGAAAAGATCGAAAATCTGCTCCAGACTCTTCTCCTGGTCTCTCATCTTTTTGTAGATACTGTAGAAATGCTTGGGACGCCCCTCAACCTGCGCGTCTATACCCATGCGTTTAACCGCTTCCTGGAGTGCGGTCACAATCTCGTTCATGACTTCTTCGCGCTCGGAACGGCGTTGGGAAATGGCGCCCACCAATTCGTAATAGGCCTGGCGGTCTATGTAGCGCAGACACAGATCCTCCAACTCCCATTTCCATCTATATATACCGAGACGATCCGCCAAAGGTGCGTAAATATCCAGCGTTTCATGTGCCTTGGCCTGCTGCTTTTCAATCGAACAGTACTTGATCGTCCGCATATTGTGCAGGCGGTCGGCCAGCTTAATAAGAACCACGCGAATGTCCTGCGCCATGGCCAGAAACATTTTGCGGAAGTTTTCGGCCTGGAGCTCCTCGGTGGACGTAAAACTCACCCGACCGAGCTTTGTCACTCCGTCGACCAAATTGGCGACTTCTTCACCGAACTCTTCCCGAAGCTGTTCGAGAGTCAAGTCCGTGTCTTCGACCGTATCGTGCAGGAGCGTCGCGACCAGAGTAGTTTCGTCGACGTTCAAAGTGGTCATGATCTCCGTAACGGATAAAGGATGAACCATGTATGGCTCGCCGTTGTCGCGCAACTGACCGGCATGAGCGTCACGTGCCATGGCATAGGCTTTGTCCAGGCGCGCAAAATCGTAATCTTCGCCCATATAGGCGGCGACTTGTTTGCGCAAGGCGGCGTATTGTTGATCCAGATCAATTGTCGGTACATCGGTCTCCATACACTGATTCCTCCTCTCTGTTGTTTTTCGGTCGCCTCAGTCGCCGTCGGGTGCGAACAGCGCCGCGTATTCTTCCAGCTCGCTGAGCCGACGGCGCTCCCCCCGCACTGATGGTCGTACCAGAATCACCGGCCGGGCAACGTGGCGCCAGGCCAACTCCGGCGGCAAAAGCTCCGCGACTCTCCGCCAGCCCGACTCGGGGGTCAGACGCGGAACTGAAACGGATTCCCTGTATTGTATCAGAATCCCCGCCTGTTGAAACAGCTTTAAACAACCATGCAATAAATTAGCGCCGGGCAAACGTTGCCAACGCTCGGCTACAGCCATCGAAAGTTCGCCCAAATCAACAATTGCAACGCCCGCCGAGAGGCTTTGTTCGCACAGACGCCAGATATAGCCCAGTTCCAGCGCGGAAATCTGTTCGCCCCGCCACTCCTCCGGCAAATAGTGCACCAGCGAAAAATCGGCGCTCGGGCGCAGAGCCAATTCCTCGACCACGATGTCCAGCTTCGGTTTCCCCTGCCAAGAGGCGGCGCGGAATTTAAATACACAGTCGGCATAAGCCGTTCCCTGCTTTTGAAGCAAATTTTCGATCAGCGACGCCTTGCCGGCGGCCTGGAACATCACGGCCCGCTCCGTTCTGCCGCCGCCAGTCGCAAGAGTTAACTCAAGATGCTCCCCGCCGGAACCGATCACCCGGCAGGCCGTGATCGGCAGATTGAAAGTGCAGTATTTCGGTTCTTCCCAGCCCTTGCCGAAGGGTTCCAGCTCGCTGATTGCCTCGGCGGTCGCCGGATTGATTTCCTCCGGTGTCAGAACGAGATCAATCATTTGCCGCGGCTCGGCGGGTCTCCGGTCGCGCAGTATCGTGCGCAAAGCTGTCCGTAGCGCGGGCAGATTCTCCGGCAGAACACTCAGCCCGCAAGCCGCAGCATGGCCGCCGAAAGTCGCCAAATGTTCCCCGCAACGTTCCAGAATCTCCAGCAAATTAAAGCCATCGGGAGCACGGCCGGACCCGCGCAATAAATTATCCTCGGCCGCCAGCAAAAGTACCGGCCTGGTAAAGACCTCCATCAGACGCGCCGCGACAATGCCCAGGACACCCGGATGCCAATCTTCGCCGGCCAGAATCAGAAGCGGCTCGCCGGCCAGTTCCGGGTTCTCCCCCAACATGCGCAGAGCCGCAAAAAAGACGTAGTCCTGAATCGCTCGACGTTCGACATTCCCGGCCTGCAGAGCGGCGATATACGGCTGCGCCGCCGCGGCCGTATCCGCCAACAGCAGGCGAACGGCATCTTCGCAACTGCCGAGCCGTCCGGCCGCATTGAGCAACGGAATCAGTTTATAAGCCAGGTCAGTCGCGCTCAATCCAGCGCGGTCATCCGGATGCGGTATCACCGTCGCCAACAAAGCCGCCAGCCCCGGATAGCCGCCGTCCTCTTCAGCAAGCGTAGCCAGGCGCGGCAGAGCGCGTCGGACAATCAGGCGATTCTCCCCGACCAAAGGCATGCTGTCCGCCAAGGTGCCCAAAGCGGCCAGAATTTCACCCTCCTCCCAGGCATCTTTGTGTCCGAAGATCGGACCGAGAGCCGCACAGAACTTGAGCGCCACGCTCACCCCGGCCAAATCCTTGAACGGGTAGCCCGATTCCGGAATTTTAGGATTGAGTACCGCGCTCGCCCGAGGAAGAACGATTCTCCCGTGCTCGATAAGCGGTTCATGATGGTCGGTAATTATCAGGTCGATACCGGCTGTGGTCAGAGTTTCCGCTTCTTCAAAAGAGCGAATCCCGCAATCAACAGTGACAACCAGATCGTAATGCCCGGAAACGGCGAGGTCGACCCCGCTTTGAGTCAGACCGTATCCGTCGGTCAGGCGCTCGGGAATATAGTAGTCGACATCGGCCCGGCAACGCCGCAAAAAGCGCAACAGAACTACCGTTGCGCAAATTCCGTCGACGTCATAATCGCCGTGAATAAGAATTTTTTCCTTTTTAAGCACCGCCGCCAGAAGGCGCCCGGTGGCGGCCGGCATCTCCGTAAAATCCTCCGGAGCCGGTAGCCGCTCCCACTCATCGAGGACATATTGATCGCTGTCGGCGGCGAATTTCAGCGGCATCGGCTCGCGCCCCTGCCCGCGTGCGGTAAGCAAATCCCGTACTATCTGCTCCGGAGCCCGCCCGGATGCGCCGGTTCGACCGGGAGCCGCAGACGCGACCGCAAGCGCAGACGCGGTTGTAGCCACAGTCGCAGTCGTTGCCGTCATAGACGCCGCCTGTCCGCCATTCGGATCCGCCCGATAATACCAGGTGCTGTGCCGGAATTGTTTGCTGATATCCGCCATTACGCTTCCTTCCCTTTAAGCTAAAAAGCCCGACATCGTCAGACGTCGGGCTCTCTTCCTCCCAGTGCAGAACTGCTGCATCTGTTGTTTTCTGCTTGGCGACGGCTACCGGGAATGATAACCGCTTCGCATCAGCGTTTACGCTTACGAGCCGCCTCCGCTTTCTTTTTACGACGAACGCTGGGCTTTTCGTAGTACTCGCGCTTACGCACCTCGGCTAAAATACCCGAACGCGCGCAGGAGCGCTTAAATCTCCGCAGAGCGCTGTCTAACGATTCGTTCTCTTTAACTCTTATCTCAGTCATATCATCTCACCCCCTTTGCGCTACTCAAATAGGTCTCACAAAGAGTGCCTGATAAGTATAACAAAAAGGATTGAATCAGGTCAAGGGGGCTACATTTGAGTTTTCGTAAAATTTTCCGTGATTCTCGTTATAGATTTCGTCAGTCTGCAATATTGTGTCAGTTTTCCCCAAACAAGTATCTAATGCGATAGTAAATAATGCGAAAAGCCTTTCCATAAGC
>JAAZJE010000099.1 GCA_012800515.1 Clostridiaceae bacterium | reverse complement strand
GTTACAGATGCAACAGGCCGTCTCCAGGACAACGAACGAGCTGCTGGTCAAAAATGCCGCGTTGCTCAAGTCCAATACTCTGGAGGTACAGCGCGAGTCGCAGCGGAGCATCGTCGATATTGAGACTCTGAAGAAGGTCAATGCCGAGCTGATCTCCACAATTGACGAGACAATCAAGATCCAGAATGAGGGTCGTGCCAAGCGTATCCAGGCCGCCGCCGAGCTGACCGCCATGGAGCAGAACCTGCGTACCGCCTTGCTGACCGCTTCATCCGGCGCTCAGACCCCGGACGCAACGACTGGCACCGCAACCCCGGCGCCGAGTGTCGCCAAGCCGGCCGAGCCCGCCGTGATCCGCGAGATCCCCGTCACGCCGACTCCGGTCGCTCAGGCTCCGGTAGCTCCGACCCCAATCGCCCCAGCTCCGGTAGCTCCGATCGTTACGGAAGCGGGCGCGTCTGCCCCGCCCCGGCCGGCACCTGAAATCATCGCCACAACCGTCGATGCCTGGAACGCAGCCGAAAATGCGGAGCAGGATAGCGACTAAAACAACTCTATTGCAATGAGCTGACACTGGAATGAATCGACCCGAGAACAACAAAACCTCGGGTCGATATTATTTTGTCATTCCGACAGGGAATATAGCAAACTGTGCCGTACTATTCTATCGTCGTGCTATCCGGTCACTATCGGTGTCGGCGCCGGAGGCGCAATCCAGGTGCTGATGGCACCGAACAGCCCCGCACTCGCCAGGCCCATTATTACACCCGCAATCAGCACGCCCAAAAGCACGGCGATCACACTCGACTTAAAGTCCATGTCCAGAATACTCGCCGCTAGCGTTCCGGTCCATGCCCCGGTTCCGGGCAACGGAATTGCCACAAAGATCATCAACGCCACAAAGATACTGCGCCCGGCCTTTGACTGTAGCTTATCACCCGCACGTTCACCGCGGTCAAGCAGCCAAGTGAAGATTTTGCCGATATATTTCTTGTCTTTGCCCCACTCCAGCGCCCGCCGGGCGAAGAAATAGATGAACGGCACCGGTAGCATATTCCCGAGGGTGGCGACAATGTACGACTGCAACAGCGGCAACTGAACTGCCTGGGAGTAGGGAATCGCTCCCCGTAGCTCAACCAAAGGCAACATGGAAATCAGAAAAACAATCAAATACTTTTTAAACAAACCAAAGTCCTCTCATCCGACCCGGAAAACCAGGTCCGCTTCTTCGCGAATCTTGAAGGCGGCGGCATAATTGCGCTCATAGGGCAACCACTCTCCTTCAAAACGCGACCACAGTTCAGGATTACGTTGGCGAAGCCGACGCTCCTGCTCAGCAGAATCAATATCTAAATATACGGAAAAATCATAGTATTTACCGAAACGGGGGTGCATGCTGTATGCGCCTTCGACGATATAAAGCTGCTCCGTCGGCACCACTACATCGTCGGTCAGGATTCCCAGACGGCAGTCAAAGCGGCGATACGTAAAGGCTACGGAAGCCGTGCCGCCCTCATTCGGGTCGGAGACGGACGATCCCGTCCAATCCGCAACCTTTACAAGATGCAACTCCGACAGAATCTCTGCCGCAAAACGTCCGTAATCCACATTGCCGCCCGGCTCGTTCAACCGTTCCGGCGTGCGCAAATGTTCCGGCAGAAAGAAGTCGTCCATGTGAATTACACCGGCGCTGTGCTGCTCGGCAAGGATTTCGGCCAAAGTGCTCTTACCCGCTGCCGCGCCGCCGTCAATCGCAATAACAAAAGGGCGGGCGAAGCCGCCCCCCTCGGACAATTCCTCATCGACCCGGCGCGAAAGCAGACCCGTGTCGATATAAATCTCGAGTCGCCGGGCAATTTCCGCCGCGCTGTCAACTTTAATCTCCGGGCACATCGGCAAACTCACTTCGTCGCAATATTCTCCGTCGCAACTCACCTTGCGCAACTTACTCCATCACAGTGCCTTTGCGGGGAAAGAGCGAACCCAAACCCTCACCTTCGAGAATACCGGTAATATTCTCCGGGCGGTTGCCGTTCGCAATCACCATGTCGATACCGGCGGCAGTTGCCATTTCGGCGGCGAGGAGCTTCGTGCGCATTCCGCCCGTACCGCGCTTTGAGCTACTGCTCGAAGTGGCGCAACTCATAATATCCGGGGTCAGCGTCGGAATAAAAGTCAACAGTTCGGCATCCGGTTCCAGGCGCGGATCACGGGCATAGAGACCGTCAATATCCGAAAGCAGAATGAGCAGATCAGCACCAACCACCCTTGCGACATGAGCCGATAACGTGTCGTTATCGCCGAAGCTGCCGTTATGCCAGACCTCGAGTGTCGAGACCGTGTCATTTTCATTGACGATCGGTAAAACCCCGCGCTCCAGCAAGGCTTCAAAGGTATTCGTTACGTTGGTGCGGGTCAGTTCATCCTCTATATCGTCCTTAGTCAGAAGGATCTGCGCCACCGTGTGTCCGAACATATTCATAATTCGGCTGTAGATATTCATCAGGTCGCACTGACCGACCGCGGCCAAGGCCTGCTTTTCGCGAATATTCGTCGGACGCTCCGTAAGTTGCAGGCGACCCATGCCGACCGCAATCGCTCCGGAGGTAACCAATATGACCTCACGTTCGCGGTTCAATTCATTGACAATAGCCCAGCACAGTCGCTCGAGCATGGCCAGATTGGCCCGGCCGTTGGTGTGCGTGATGCTCGACGTGCCAACCTTGATTACGACCCGTTGTGCCTCGGCAACACGCCGGCGTACCTCCGCTTCAGCAGTGGTCGCAGATGTCAAGTCGAGGTTTTGCATCATCTTTCCATCTCCCCCGTAACTAGTTTGAATCCGGGGCGACGGAATCTTCACCCCGGATTCGCTAGGTTCATTACATATTATTTACTCGTTGAGCCATCCGTTTCGCTCCGCACCCGACCCCGCATAAGTAGAAATCGTGTCCGGGTAAACGTTCGTTCAAACTCAGACCCGATCCTGCTCGTTGAAAGGATCGCCGCAGTTGGGGCAGAACCTAGGAATATTGTTGGGATCCTGAGGCTGCCAACCGCACTTATCGCAACGCCATGCGGCGCCCTGTGGTTTCGGCTTTCCACACTGTGTGCAGAAACGCCCGCTGTTTGCGGCTCCACAGACACAAGTCCAGGTGGCTGCCTGCTGCAGCGGCGGAACCTGTTGCTGCTGTTGCTGTTGCTGCTGCGCCACATTGAACAGATTTGCGGCATTCATCCCACCGGCCTGCTGTGCCATATTCATTCCGGCAAAAGCCATCACCGGACCCGCGCCTTCGTTTTTGGCGGCAGCGCGCATGGCATCGGCCTGAGCGGCGGCGATATTGGCGGCGGCCATATCGGGCGAACGCATAACGGCGCTGCGTTGCAGTTGCTTTATCATCTCCTCATCCTCGGGCGGTGCCGTAATCGAGCTGATCCCGAACGAAGCGATGACTATGCCGCGCGTATTGCGCCATTTTTCCGAAAGCACCTGGTTCAAGGCATCTGCCAACTCTGTGGTATGGCCGGGCAGGGCACTGTAACGGATGCCCATTTCGGAAATCCGAGCAAAGGCCGGCTGCAATGCCGTCATCAGCTCGGAGCGCAACTGGCTGTCTATCTGGTCACGACGATATTCGTCGGCAACATTACCCGACACATTGACATAGAACAGTAGCGGATCGACCAGTCTGTAGGAATACTCGCCGTGGCAACGCACCGCAACGTCCACGTCCAAGCCGATATTGCGGTCAACGACGCGGAAAGGGATCGGGTTTGGCGTGCCGTAGCGGTTGCCGATGATCTCTTTCTTATTGAAATAATACACCCGCTGATCCTTGGCTGGATCGCCGCCGAAGGTAAAGCGCTTACCGAACTGCTTGAACGATTCGATCAGCCCCTGACCGAAGCCACCGTAAAAGAGACTCGGCTCCGTGCTGGTATCATAGACAAACTCACCCGGCTCATCGCAGAACTCCACGATCTTGCCCTGCTCGACGATCATCATGAATTGACCCTCGTTCACGGCAACAATCGAGCCGTTCGAAATAATATTATCCTCGCCGCGCACGTTAGAACTGCGCCCACGCGAGCTGGTTCGTTTGCGTCCCTTGCTGACCAATACATCCACCGGTAAGGATTCGCAGTAAAAATACTCACGCCACTGATCGGCCAACACGCCGCCGGCCGCACCGATAGCCGCTCTAATTAATCCCATTTTAAGTCCTCCAGTTTTTTAACTTCTTGACCGCAGTTTACTGCACCCAATCGGGTTTATTTTACCGTGTTTTGTACCCATATGGCAAGAGCAACCGTTTGCGATTGTAGCTAGAAACTACGGTTGTTGCGGTGCCATACCCGCGCGCTCTGTCCCCTACCTTCTTATAGTTGTGGTAGTCACCGGGCGGCACCAGCGTCGCGGCGCCCTTGCTCAACGCATATTTCATGCCCAGAATCGCCAGATCGGGGCGCTTCGGATTGGCGAGTTTGCACCATGACTTGGGGAACTGCCGCTCCTCTTCGGGGTACCACTCCGCATTTTCGACTCCTCCTTGACAGTCGCAGTTATACCCTTGAACAAGCGACCACACTTGTTCAAAGTTTCTACCGATTATTGTGCTATCATAATTATCTGGAGTAAGACCATGAAACGCTCAAGCGAACGCAACAAAATCTCCCCTACCGACAGCGCCGCGGAAAGAACGATCCGCATCGGTATCGCCGGCTTCGGGAATATGGGGCGCAATCATCTCGGCAACATCGTCGGAGGAAAGGTGCCGGGATTGGAACTGACCGCTATCTTTGACCGAAATGCCGATAAATTCCCGGCGTTGCGGGAGGAGTTTGCCGCGAGCTGCCCGAACCTGCGCTTTTTCGACGATTATGCCGCGTTGCTGAAGAGCGGGCTTTGCGATGCGGTGATTATCGCTGTTCCTCATATGCAGCATCCGGAATATGCGATCGCTGCTTTAGAGGCCGGACTGCACGTCTTGCTGGAAAAGCCGGCGGGCGTCGACACCATGTCGGTGCAGGAGATGATTGCGGAGGCGGAGAAACGCCCCGAACAGGCCTTTGCGATGGTCTTCAATCAGCGCGGTAATCCCGTGTATCGGCAGTTGAAGTCAATCATCGATTCCGGCGAATTAGGTGCGATACGGCGGGTCAATTGGCTGATTACGGATTGGTATCGCACTCAGTCATATTATGATTCGAGCAGCTGGCGCGGAACTTGGGGCGGCGAAGGTGGCGGTGTCCTGATCAATCAATGCCCGCATAATTTGGATTTGTGGCAGTGGCTCTGCGGAATGCCGACGAAACTGCGGGCCTGGACACATGAGGCGCTCTGGCATGATATCGAAGTCGAGGACGATGTAACCGCATACGTCGAATACGAAAACGGCGCCACGGGGGTCTTTGTGACTACAACCGGCGAGTGGCCGGGCACGAACCGCCTGGAAATCAGCTTTTCCCAAGGACGGGTCGAGTGTACCCCGGAGCGACTGACGGTGTATCGCTTGGATAAATCTCTGGACGATTTCACTTTTGCGCCGCATACCGGCCTCGCCTATCCGGCAGTTGAACGAATTGAGGTCGATGTCGATGCTTTCCTAAACGATGACGATGCTTTCCCCGAGTCAGATTCCCTCTCCGAGCCGGACGCTCTACCCGACACGGACGAAGCCCTTAACCTACAGCATATGCGCAATTTCCGCGCCGACAACCTGGGACATATCGGAATCCTGCGCAATTTTGCGGCTCACCTGTTCCACGGCGAACCCCTAATCGCGCCGGGCAGTGACGGTCTGCCGGCGCTTCAGCTGAGCAACGCCATGCACCTCTCCTCATGGACAGGGCGTGAGGTTTCGCTACCCCTCAGCGTAGCGGATGCTACCGAATTTAAATCACTCCTTAAAGGACGCATGAAGACATCGAAATACGACCCAACGCGCCGCGGTACCGGCACATTTGACGTCATGAAGCCGACGATATAGGGGCCGCACGTTGCCCCGAATGCTTTTCGGCAACTTTGCAACTTTGTAGCCTGAGGCCGTAACCAACAAATTTCCTTGGCTGAAAAATCTGCAAAATTGCCAAAAATAGTGGCGAAAATACCGGAAAACCATTGTTAGATAATACTATCAACTCCTCTTTAGGCAAATTTACAACTACCGTGCTCGCGCCGACCCCGACAACGCTCTTCGGCGGGACATAAACTGCAAATTTGCCGAAAGCAGCTTCGCTAGAGGGACGTAAACTGCAAATTTGTCGAAAGCAACTCCAAACGTACACGGCATACGAGCCGAACACACGCGCTTGAATAAAACGGCACGCGCATTGCAACACGATAAATTGTAAATATAAATACAAATCGGGGCACAAATCGGGAATAACAGGCACAAATCGTGGAATTTGACATCGCCTCTTTACTCGCCTAAAATTGACATTTGCCGTCGGAAGCGTACCGAAGTGGCCGTAACGGGGTGCTCTCGAAAAGCATTTGTCGGGCAACCGACACGTGGGTTCGAATCCCACCGCTTCCGCCACAATTTGTCCAAAAACCCCTAAAAAACAGGGGTTTTTGGACATTTTTTACTTGTGAAAATGCAAAAAACAGGCTACTTATGCGAAGCTAGTTACTAATATTCTGGAGATTAATTGAATAGCGGAAAAACAGGGTAAAAGGACGGGATTTGACGCGAAAAAGAGGGGGATTCGTACCGTTATTGAACCATTTGACAGAGTTCTTGCATTCGTTTCTTATCGAGGAGTACGTCGAGAAGGGGCTCCATACCAATCAATTTCATGACGCGTCTCATGTTATAGGCCAAAAAGCTCAAAGCATATTCACCCGCCACCTTGATTTTCCCTTTCAATAAGGCAAAGTGTGCGCC
>JAAZJE010000098.1 GCA_012800515.1 Clostridiaceae bacterium | reverse complement strand
TCGATACCGACCTGCGCATGGCGATGACCGCTTCGATTCGTCAGTACTTTGCCGAAAACCCGAGCCATTTCGATCCGCGTCAGTATCTCGGTCCGGCGCGCGAAAACATCAAGAAGATGGTCGCGCACAAGATCGTCAATGTTCTGGGTTCGGACAATAAAGCTTGATCTAAAGAGCACAAGAGAAAATTAACGTTGCGCCGCCCGTTTGCAATTCCGGGCGGCGCAGGTGTATTATCCGGTTGTAACGGTCTCTTTGTAGATGCGCAAAACGGAGTGTTTGCTGTCTGCCGGAATAAATCCCGCCGTGGCGGATAAGTTCAAGGAGGGTAACAAAATGAACGAACAAACTCCCAAAAAACCGAATGTCACATTGGCCAAGTATTTCGGTGCAGTCCTGATTTTCATGCTGGTATTCAACTTTATCCTTATGCCTATTCTTCAACAAAGGCGGGTTCAGGAAGCCAGTTACTCGCATTTTCTGGATGCGTTGGACAAGGGTATCGTAAAGGTGGTGCAATTGCAGACCTCGGAGATCAACTACATAACGGAAGAGGATGAAATAGCGCGTGTTTATAAGACCGGCATCATTGACGATCCGACGCTAGTTCCCACTCTCAGAGAGAAGGGCGTCCAGTTCGGTGCCGTTATTCCCAGTAAACCAAATCCTCTTCTGTCCTTTCTGCTCAGTTGGATCCTGCCCATCGGTATGTTTGCACTGATAGGATATTTCTTGCGTCGCAATATGATGAAGCAGATTGGCAATATGCCCGGAATGACTTTCGGTAGCAAAAAAACCGCCAAGGTCTATGTAGCCGATGAGAGTAGCATTACCTTCGACGATGTCGCCGGTCAGGACGAGGCCAAGGAATCTCTGGTGGAAATAATCGACTATCTGGAGAACCCCCTCAAGTACAAGGAAATAGGTGCCAAATGTCCCAAGGGCGTACTGTTGGTCGGTCCGCCGGGCACCGGAAAAACGTTGATTGCCAAAGCGGTGGCCGGGGAGGCGAATGTGCCTTTCTTCTCCATTGCCGGCTCGGAATTTGTTGAGATGTTCGTCGGTCGCGGCGCGGCCAGGGTTCGTGAGCTGTTTGAACAGGCAGGGAAGAATGCCCCCTGTATTGTCTTCATTGACGAAATTGATACCATCGGCAAGAGTCGGGACGGCAGCCTCAGCACTAACGATGAGCGTGAGCAGACCCTGAATCAGCTCTTGACTGAGATGGACGGCTTTGGTGCCAATAAGGGTGTGATTATCCTGGCTGCCACCAATCGTCCGGAGGTGTTAGACCCGGCCCTGCTTCGCCCGGGACGTTTTGACCGTCAGGTACCGATGGAATTGCCCGATCTCCAGGGAAGGATAGACATACTGAAAGTTCATGCCAAGAAAGTGAAGCTCGAAGGGGAAATAGATTTCCATCTCTTGGCGCGTTCCACTTCCGGCGCTTCGGGCGCGCAGTTGGCCAATATCATCAACGAGGGAGCGTTGCGTGCCGTGCGAATGGGACGTCGAGCAGTGACACAAGGAGATTTGGAGGAAGCGATTGAAACGGTTATTGCCGGTCAACAGAAGAAGAACGCGATTATGAGCGATGAGGAGAAAAGGGTCGTCGCTTATCATGAGATAGGGCACGCTCTGGTTGCCGCCATGCAGACGCATTCCGCACCGGTGCAGAAAATTACCATCATTCCGCGCACATCGGGAGCCCTGGGCTATACGATGCAGGTAGAGGAGCAGGATAAGTACCTTGTTTCGCGGACTGAAGCCGAAAACCGTCTGGCAACCATAGCCGGCGGACGCGCCGCCGAGGAGATCGTGTTCAATGAAATCACCACCGGCGCCGCCAACGATATTGAGCAGATGACGCAGCTGGCACGGAGTATGGTGACCAAATACGGTATGAGTGATGAGTTCGGCATGATGGGTCTGTCGAGCGGCGGGAATAGATATCTGGGCGGCGGCGAGACCATGGATTGTTCTCCGGTCACGGCGCAAAAAGTCGATGAGGAAGTCCGCAGGATTATTCAGGAGGCCCAGGAAAAGGCGCGCAGTATTCTCAAAGAGAATGAGGACGTCCTGCACAAGCTGGCGGCTTACCTGAAGGAGACGGAGACGATTACCGGCGAAGAGTTTATGAAAATACTGGAAAGTTAGGTGTCGAGGACCCTATCCAGGGCATTCTTAACAGCGAGAAAATCGTTTGCCAATAGGTTGTCAATCCCACTGTTGATCAGTCTTTCGACGTCCCCGGGTTCGTCACACCAGAAAAGATTGCAGATAATACCATGCTCTTTGGCCTCTTGTATCATACTTTCATCGTAATAACCTCGAAACAGTTGTACTCTTTCGCATCCGTATTCTCTGGCCAGCTTAACTAGTGTGCGGTCACGTGTCCCGTCCAAAGCCGCGCGCGGCAACTCGGGCGCGATCTCAACCGCCGTCCGTAAAACGTCTTCCACGCCGGCGATATATACATGATTCTCCATGTCATACCTGTATATTTCCGCGACGATGTTGCGGAAAATATCCCTGTCGTAGTACCCGTTGTTTTTGCCGTAAGACTTAATGTGGATATTAACGATTGTTTGGCGGGAAAAGCGTTGGAGAACGTCCTTGAGACGGCAAAAGGGCATACCCGCGTAACGCTCGGAGAACCAGCTGCCGGAGTCGAGTTTCTTTATTTCATCCCAATACATATCGGCGATTCTGCCGCTGCCGTTTGAGGTTCGATCGACGGTTTCGTCGTGACAAACAACCAACTCGCCGTCTTTGGAGGGCCAAAGGTCGATCTCGATTTCCTCCGCGCCTAATCCCACGGCCAGGGATAGCGCGGCGAGGCTGTTCTCCGGAGCAACCGAATTGAAGCCGCGGTGCGCGCAGACGCGGGGAAACGGCAGGTCTTTATTGCCCGGACGGACGGCGGGACCGGCGGCGCGATAGGCCCACGGGGTGCGTCCGTTCTCTATGAAAAGGTTATTCGGAATTGGGGGTTGTCCGAAGGTGTTCGGACGCGAATATTTGGCGGAAATGTCAATATCGGCACATAATTTCCCCGTTTTTTGTCCCATGGAAGATATTATTTTCCCGCTCGGCGCGACGATCATGGATTCTCCACCGAACTCATGATCCTCATCTCCCATGCTGACCGCCGAACGAAGAACGAAAGCGTTGCAGACCAGAGCTATATTCTGCATTTGTATGGCTAAGATATCCCGGCGTTCTCCTCTTTGTAAAGAGCAGACAACGATAATATCCGGCTTCAGGGCGGCAATTCGCTGCACATACTCGTTGAAATAGCCGTCATAGCATGTGAGAAAGGCATAACGCACGCCGTCAATATTAAACGTGTTCACGTCTCTGAATCTCTGACTGTAGGCGAATGAAACGCCTTTTTTACGCTCTGAGAAAGGAATGTGTTGTTTCAGATAATCGCCCGCGACGGAGCCGTCGGCTCTGAATACTCTGGTGGCATTAAATAATTCATCGTCTTTTTTTAGATAGAGATTGATCGCTACGACGGCCTTGCACCGCACGGCCGTTTCTTCCGCCTTAGCCAATAACTTCTCGCCATATATTGAGACACCTTTATGAAATGCTTCGAGAGTGGCGTCACTGCTCATGCCGTTGCAGGCCTCGGGCAGAACGATCAAGTCGAGGCTGTCATCACAGGAATCCAATTCCGCCACCAGATAATTAACCAGTGCTTCCTGTTCCTTTGCCCGGTGAGGGTACCGCGGCTGAATGACACATACTTTCATCGCTTTATCCGCCTTTCTTTTTATCTGTCAAGAGCATTCTAAAGCATGCCGACGGATCTGTTCAAGAGATTGAATGCCCGGATGGTTTAGGGTGATTTGTCTGCCTTGCATCTCGGTCGTCGCGCGTGTATTATTACGATGATCTTTTAAGACAGTCCGGTGAGGCTGAAAGGATCCCTGTGTTCTTCGAAGGTGAAGTGCGCCTTCGCAGATGAGTCGGCCTCCCGCGGAAGGAGGTTTTTTTGTATGGTTGAAGGTACGATACCGGGAACTCACAGCTTGGACAGTAAAAAACCGAACGTCATTGTCAAGGCGCATATTATGGACGCTACGGCGATTGATCGCGCTCTGGTCAGGATTGCCCACGAAATAATCGAGCGGAATCGCGGTTCGGACAATTTATTTATTACCGGAATTCAAAGACGCGGAGTGCCGCTGGCGCATCGTATTGCCGAGAAACTCTATGAGATTGAGGGGCGGCTCCTTCCGTGCGGGATTCTGGACATTACTTTCTACCGGGATGATTTGAGTCTGCTCCACGATCAGCCGGTGGTCAAGAAGACGGAGATCAATTTTCCGGTGCACGGTAGCAAGATCATTCTGGTTGACGATGTTCTCTATACCGGGCGAACGGTGCGGGCGGCGATTGAGGCGCTCTTTGATCTGGGGCGACCGGCGGCGATTCAGTTGGCGGTTCTGATTGATCGCGGACATCGCGAGTTGCCGATTCGTCCGGATTATGTCGGGCGGAATATTCCGACTTCGCGTCAGGAGCAGGTCAAGGTCATGCTGGAGGAGTATGACGGCACGGAGCAGGTGATTCTGGAGGAATTGGTACGATGAGTGAGGCGATGGATACGGCTCCGGCGACGCGCGGGGGATTGTTCGGCGGTCGGAGGGAGCAGGAGCAGATCTACCTGCCGAGCAAGGATTTGCTCGGATTGAAGCAACTGAATCAGGCGGAATTGAACCTGATTATGGATACGACGCAGATGATGAAGCAGGCTCTGCTGGGCGGGCATAAGAAAATCGCCTGGCTGCAGGGGAAGTCGGTGATCATTCTGTTCTATGAGAACAGTACGCGGACCAAGATTTCCTTTGAATTGGCAGCTAAATATACCGGTGCGGTGACTTCGACGGTCAGCACGGTCTCGAGCTCGGAGCGCAAAGGCGAGACGCTCTACGACACGGCTCGGACTTTGGACGCGATGGAAGTTGATTTTATAATCATCCGCCATGACCAGTCGGGAGTGCCGCATTTTCTTTCCAAACAGGTACAGGCCTCGATTATTAACGCAGGAGACGGGATGGATGAACATCCGACGCAGGCTCTTTTGGATATGTTCACGATGCGTGAGCATTTCGATAGCTTGGATGGCCTGGAAGTAGCGATTGTCGGTGATGTTTCGTTCTCGCGGGTGGCGAGGAGTAATATTATCGGTCTGACGAAGATGGGCGCGCGAATTCGACTGGCCGGACCACGGCAGCAGCTACCGGAGGGGATTGAGCGATTGGGTAATGTGACGGTGATGCGCGATCGTCGGGAGGCGTGTGCCGGGGCACAGGTGATTATGGCTCTGCGACCGCAACTCGAACGGCAGAATCGTTCGTTATTTCCCTCTACGGGGGAGTACGCCCGCTTCTTTTCCGTCGATGCGAGCATGCTGGCTCTTGCGGCTCCGAACGCGATCATTATGCATCCGGGACCGGCCAATCGCGGCGTGGAGATCAGCTCCGAGATGCATGACTGCTCGGCTTCGGTGATTGAGGAGCAGGTGACAAACGGAATCGCGGTACGAATGGCCATACTGTATTTGTTGAACATTCGCCGCAATGCGCAGAAAAGCGGGATCATCGGTGGAGGCGAAGTATGATGTTTGCGGATTTGACACGTAAGGAAAGCAAATTTACGGCTCGGATCAGCGGGGTGCGTATTGTAACCGCGGAAGCGGACGGCGGAGAGGGGAGTGCGAGCCTTTATATCCGGAACGGCAGGATCAGCGAGCCTTTCGCCGGACCCTACGATATAGATTTGACGGCGGCGGATTTTGCGGACGGTGCAAGTGAGCTGTTCCTTTTGCCGGGGCTGGTCGACGCGCATTGTCATTTGCGCGACCCGGGTTTCACGTATCGGGAAGATATTGAATCCGGCTCCCGGGCGGCGGTGCGCGGCGGCTTCACCGCAGTTATGTGCATGCCGAATACGAAGCCGTGCTGTGATAACGCGACAGTCGTAAGCTATATTGTTCATAAAGCCGCCAATGTGGCGTTGTGCCGTATTTATCCGATCGGTGCCGTTACTAAGGATCGTGCGGGTGATTCTCTGGCGGAAATGGGCAGTATGAAGCAGGCGGGGGTTGTCGCGCTTTCCGACGACGGAGCTACGGTGGCCAATGCGGACATTCTCCTGCGGGCGCTGCGCTATGCCGATCAATTCGACTTACCGCTGATCGATCATTGCGAAGACATGAGCATGCCCGGCGCGATGAATGAAGGTTGGGTTTCGACCAGCCTAGGCGTGATAGGTCAGCCCTCCATAGCTGAGGATATTATCGTCGCACGTGATCTGCTGGTTGCGGAATATGCACAAGTGCCGATTCATCTGGCGCATATCAGTACGGCACGTAGTGTCGAACTGATTAGACAGGCTAAGGCGCGCGGGGTTGCGGTTACCTGCGAGACATGTCCACACTATTTCATATTGACGGAAGAGATCTGCCGCGACTTTAATCCGCAGGCACGGGTCAATCCGCCTCTCCGTTCCGAAACGGATTGCCTGGCAATTATCGAGGGGCTTAAGGACGGCACAATCGATATAATCGCTACCGACCACGCCCCGCATCATGCCGATGAGAAGAATCGTCCGTTCTCCGAAGCGAACATGGGAATATCCGGTCTGGAGACCGCCTTTGCCCTGAGCTACACCTATCTTGTGGAGGCAGGGCATCTGACTTTGTCGGATTTGGTTCGGCTGATGTCGACTACACCGTCCGATATATTTAAGCTGAGCGGCGGCTCGCTCGCCGTCGGCAGTCCGGCCGATTTCACGATAGTTGATCCGAACCGGAAAGACGTGGTGCGCGCGGCGGACTTCGTCTCAAAGGGAAAAAACACGCCTTTTGAAGGATACCCGATATTCGGAGAGATTTTGGCGACCTTCGTCGACGGAAAACAGGTCTATA
>JAAZJE010000097.1 GCA_012800515.1 Clostridiaceae bacterium | reverse complement strand
GCCGGTGAAATAGTGGAAGGATGAAAATCGAAACCTTCATATGTCGAACGCAAATCCGCCTCCGATGTACACGGCGGATACGCCGCATGCTCGAGCACAATTGTTCCGTCAGGTTCGTCCGCTACGCTGTCTTCATGCTCCGCTCCCGAAGATTCCGTCCCATCCGCCTCGCGTTCGCGATTGTAGAAAATATAGCAGCCGCGATCCTTATATGCCGCATCCTCGCAACAGTTCACAACTATCACATCCGGACGTCCGTCATCGTTAAAATCAACGATATGCCCTTCAACCGCGGACAGCCCGGGCAGTCCCAAATAGCGATCCGGCACATAGCCGTCCTCGCCGCCCAGATAAATATAAATCTGTTCAATTCCCTGCTTCGGATTGAATTCGCGATTGGGAATAATCAGCTGCTCCAGCCGCTCATCATACAGCACCCGCAACGGACTTCCGCCCGGCACCGCCTGTCGCCACAGCAAACTCCGATCCGCGTTGAAACCGAGCAAATGCACATTACTAGTATGATTCACCGCCGACGAGTTCTGTGTAATCGCCAGACACGTATCACCGGCGCGCAAAGTAATCCCCCGCACATAGCAGGCGCCCTTCGTGATCAGCCGCGTCACCGCGTCATAACCGTATTTTGGCAAAGCTGTCGGTTCCGCCTCAGCCGCACTCGCCGCCTCGCCCCAAAAGATAAAAGTAACACCCGGGTCGTTTCGCTCCGCGGAGGTCGCAACAATCAGTTCGGGTACGCCGTCCGCATTCAAATCCACCAGCGCCGCACACTGGGCTTCCGGACAATTCAGCCGCAGGCGTTCGCCGAACTCCCGCTCTTCGGAACAGGCAAACAACACCACATCGGCACCGTCCACCGCAAAAAGCAACCTCCGTGCCGCAGCATCCCCGGCAGTGCGCCCCGCGCCGTTTCGCGCTACGGCATCCCCGGCAGTGCGCCCCGCAGTACCCGTAAATTCGCCCGCGGCACTGCTCGCAAGTTCCAAAATTTCACAACGCCACTGCTCCAGCATAGCCCGTCCAGCCGTACTCGCCGTACCGACTACCCCGAGCGCAGCCTCATCCGCCTGCACCGGCAAAAACGTCATCCGTTCGGCACAGAGCCCGCCATTGCCGCCCCACATCACCGCCGCGCGTCCGTCCGCCAGCTTAATGTACAAATCATCGTAGCCGTCTCCGTCGAGATCCGCCGCCGCAACCGACGTTACCTGCAAGTCCAGATCTACCCGCGCCGCGCCGTCAATCCCCAACGGGGTCTGATAAAACAACATCAGACCCGTCTCACAGGCAAAGACCAAATCGAGCCGGCCGTCGCCGTTAAAATCTCCCGCCGCCACGTCATAGGCCGTGCTCGTCGGCAGCTCAACCCGATAACGTTCACTGAAGCCCGTTGCCGAGCCGTAATAAATCATCGAACTGTTATCACTATGCGTGCCATTATGTCGCGACGCAATAATCAAATCTTTGTACCCGTTTCCGGACAAATCCGCCAGAATTGCCGTTTGGCAGCCGTTCGCCGCCAGCTCGCCCCGCTGATCCGTTCGCAAGCGCCGCAACTCCTGCCCTTCGCCGAGCACAGGTTGCTCACCGCCGGGCACAGGTTGCCCCCCGTCCGGTACCGCCTGCAACTCCGGCAAAAACTCATACAAATGCAAAGGTGGTCGTTCAAACATGCTCTGGCTATTCGCAAAGAGCAGATCCGGCCACCCGTCATTGTTCACATCATACTGAAATATCCGCTGCAAAACGCCCGCAGCCGACACGAACAAATTCTGCCCGCCGTTGCCGAACGTTCCGCTCGCAAAGCCCTCAAAGCCTTGCGTTTTCCACTTACCGATACCTGATTGTTCCATAGTATTCACCTCGTCGTAATCATACAGGCGACCGGAAACAACCGTCCAAATCCGGAATAGAGTTTACGATTATTCTAACCTAATCTAAATATTCGGTATTTTAACCGTGACTCACCGACTACTCCGCAAACCCCTCTTCACGTAGCCGGTCACGTACCAATTTCTCCTGCCCGTAAGTAATCTGAGCATCCGTATCGGGATGGAAATTCCACTCACAGCTCGGAGCGTTCATTGCCTCAGTGAACAGCCGGCAGGTCGATCCCTTGAGGAAGATAGAAATAAAAACGACATTATGCCAAAAATTCATACCACCGCAACCGACCACGGCTTGAGTTTTCGTAAAAACCAAAAATTCGGCCAATAAAAGCGGTGAAATCGTCGTTTTTTGGTCAAAATTACAACTGGTAGCATCTAATCCGGCTGTGACTTCGTAGCTAACAGAAAATCTGTTTG
>JAAZJE010000096.1 GCA_012800515.1 Clostridiaceae bacterium | reverse complement strand
AGCCGGTCGTGATGGCGCTACGGGAGGCGGAGTTGCAGAGTGCGGTGATTGAGCCGAGGAAATGACCGGCGGGAGCGGTTGCTGAACCGGACGCGGTGCCTGTTCCGTCGGACGTGCTGCGGGTGCGGGAGGCGTCTGGGCGGCTACACGCTCGACTTTGTCGGATACCGGTGTTGCCGGCGTTGTGGCGGGTTTGGGTACTGTAGCTGTAGACTCGGCAGTGGAACGCTCTTGCGGCATGCTCGGTCGAGCCGGTGTTGGTGTTGCCGGTGTCGGTACAGGAATAACAGTAGCCGGTTTTTGAGCCACTTTCGGTGACTTGGCAACCGATTCGGCGGGAGTAATCGCAGTCGGCGCAGGCGCAACAGTCGGATCTTTGGCAGGCTGAACCGGAGCCGTTTGCTCTACGGCCGGTGGCTTGGTTACGGCAAGCTCTACTGCTTTTGTCGGGCGAATCTCCGGAACTGCCGTTGTTTCCGCGGCGCGGGTAGGTACCGGAGCGGCAACCGTAGCCTCGGTAGTGGAAACAGGTTGAGCTTTTTCTACAGTATCGGCGGCTTCAGCCTCTTTCTTGACGGCACTGCGCCGGGAAACACGGCTGACCCGCACGCCGATCTTACGTCCCGACACTCCATGCATAGTAGTATCGGGCGTAGCTTCTTCCTCAGTCTTCGCTTCGGCGATCGGTTCCGCTGTAGCGGCCTCCGTAGCCTCTCGGGCACTGCGTTCAGCCTCTGTCGGGGCTGGCATCATCTGCTCGGAAACAGCCGGGGGTAGGCCGTCGGGATCTGCATGCACAAATCCCGCTCTCAGTCCGGATTCGTTGTTTCTTACCATATATCTCGCTTTTCCTCCACATCACACGCTATACGTTCGTGGATGTCCCATCTATTATACTCATTATTGGCGGACACTGTCATTCCTTCGCCTGCTGAAGAGCGGCAATCGCCTTCTCTACCGCTTCACCCTGACCGGCCTTTAGGGCCTGACCCAAGCGCCTTTTCTTCAACACTGCCTCCAAACATTCCGGTTTGCCGCACACATACGCGCCGCGTCCCGGAGCGCGGCCGGTCGGATCCGGGACCACCTCACCGTCGCTGACGACAAAGCGCATTAGATTTCTCTGTTCATCTCTCTCCCGGCAGCAGACACACATGCGTAAGGGCTGACGCTTTATCATACTCCCGCCTACTCTTCGGTCTTACCGCCTCCATGCTCGATATCCTGATAGCGATCACCTACGTCGGGCTGCATAAAGCTGCTCAGGTACTCACTGAAGTCGATCGGTGCGTCCGGATCTTCAGCCACAGTCTCGTCAGCGAGCCCGTCCGACTCCGGCTCGAGATCCTCTTCGGGCGTAATCACGAAATGCTCCATGATTTCTTCCTGTAGCGACTGGTTGAACTGCGTATCACTCTTAATATCGATTTTCCATCCGGTCAGACGGGCGGCCAGGCGGGCATTTTGCCCCTCACGGCCGATTGCCAGCGACAACTGATCGTCCGGGACAATAACCCGGGCGGCCATCGCCTCCGGATTCAGATCGACGCGCCGCACTCGAGCTGGGCTCAGCGCATTGCTTATGAAGAGCGCCACGTCGGGGTGCCAATTGATGATATCAATCTTTTCGCCGCGCAGCTCCTCGATAATCGCCTGGACGCGCATCCCTCGCTGACCGACGCAGGCTCCTAACGGATCAACATTCTCGTCATTGGAAATGACCGACATCTTAGTACGCATGCCGGCCTCACGGGCGATACCGGTAATCTGAACGACACCGCTGGCGATCTCAGGAACCTCCTGCTGGAAAAGATGTATCACCAGGCCCGGCGATTTGCGCGACAATTCAATCAGCGGGCGACCGCGATGCTCACTCACATTCAGTACAAAAAAGCGCATCCGCACATTGAAGTTGTAATTGTCGTTGCGCACCTGTTCGCTGCCGCGCAGGAGAGCCTCAACCCCGTTAACCTCAACGTAAACGTCCCGACGTTCGCGTCGCTTCACCGTTCCGGTAACGACAGTATTAACCAGCTGGCTGAACTCCTCGAAAACACGCTTGCTCTCGGCCTCATTTAACTTATGAGTTATCACGCTACGGGCGGTCTGCGCCGCCAGACGTCCGAAATCCTGCGGTGAAACTTCAAATTCAATCAGCTCGCCGACTTCGAACTCCTCGTCATACTCCCGCGCTTCCGCCAGAGAGATCTGGGTATGTTCGTCCGTTACCACCTCGACGACCTCTTTGTTAAAGAAGACCCGCATCTCACCGGTCTCACGATCGATCTCGGCAAAAATCCGCTCGCGAATATTCTCCGTGCTCTTGACATCAAATTCACGACGATAGGCCGATACCAGCCCCTCTTCGATCGCCGTAAACAAAATCTCCGGGTCTATCTTGCGTTCTTTGGCCAACGCCTTGACCGCCATCACAATTTCTCTGCTCATATCCTCTCCATTATGTCCTAAAAAATTATTGCACGCTTCACAATACTGACATCTTCCTTCGCAAAGCTGACGGTCTCACCTTCAGCCGTTTTCAGGACGATTTCATCCGCATCGTTCATTCCCACCAGTTCCCCGGTGAATACCTTCTTGCCATCCTGGGCTCGGTAGAGCCTGAGCTCCGCCTGACTGCCGGCATGGCGTTCAAAATCCGCCCGTGTTTTGAGCGGACGATCAATTCCGGGCGAGGACACCTCCAGAGCCCATTCGCCCGGAATATGCTCGTCCAGCTCTGCGTCCAGTTTCGGTTCGACGGCAAGGCTCATGGCCTCGCAATCATCGATGGAAACTCCGCCACGCCGATCGATAATGAAACGCATCACATTGCGTCCCCGTTCGTTGAACCACTTAACCTCCAGCAAGGCCAGACCCAGTCCCTCCGCAATCGGAGTGCCGATCCGCTCGGCCGCAGCCATCAGCTCCTTAGGTCGCACCGCTTTCATCCTCCTCCACAGTCTCCGACAAAACAAAAGAGCGAGTTTATCCCGCCCTTTTTGTCAAGACTATTCACTGGTTTACAGTGCCCAAATTGTACCACGCCGCCGCGAAATGCGTCAACTGTTTACGGTCACGCTCTCCCCGCTCTCCTCGTTTCAGGTCGAGTGAGTCGAATTTAAATTTTACGCTTCGGTTCCCCCTGCAGCAAAGCGCTCCTCGGCCAGATGGCAAGCTACGAAGTGCTCCGAATCCGCAACCAAGGGCTCCAATTTCGGCATCTCTTCGATACACCGTGCGTGACAATATCGACAGCGGGTATGGAAGCGACAACCCTGCGGCGGATCCGCAGGCGAAGGAACATCACCCTCCAAAATAATCCGCTCGCGCTTAGCACGTATATCGGGAACCGGAACCGCAGACAACAGAGCCTGAGTGTAAGGATGGATATGTCGGTCATAAAGTGACCTGGCAGGAGCCAATTCGAGCACTTGTCCCAAATACATAACCGCAATCCGATCGCTCATGTACTCAACTACCGAAAGGTCATGGGCAATGAATATATAGGTCAGGCTCAACTTTTCCTGCAGATCCTTCATCTGATTCAGGACCTGAGCCTGAATCGAAACGTCCAGTGCGGAGACCGGCTCGTCGCAGACAACCAGCTCCGGATCCACACACAAGGCGCGGGCAATACAAATCCGCTGTCTCTGACCGCCTGAAAATTCATGCGGATAGCGGTACATGTATTCCGGATGTAGATTGACCGCCTCCAAAAGTCGAGCAATCAGTTCACGGCGCTCCTCCTTGCTACGGTTCGAGTGGATACGAATCGGCTCGTCAAACGACTGGTAGATAGTCTTCATCGGATTCAGCGAGGAGTAAGGATCCTGGAAAACCATCTGTATTTTCCTCCGTGCCGCAAAGCTCTCTTGTGCATTCAGGCTCAAGAGATCCCGCATCTCGCCCTCAAAATTGTATTGCATGCTTCCAGAATTTGGCTCCAGCAGACGCACGACACATTTACCCAGGGTCGTCTTGCCGCAACCGCTCTCGCCGACCAGACCCAGCGTCTCTCCGCGATAAACACGCAAGGAAATATCGTCAACGGCACGCACTGCCCCGACCTCACGGCGGAACATTCCGGCCGTAATCGGGAAATATTTTTTGATATTATTCAGTTCCAAAAGCACATTAGATTCAGTCATCGAGATTCTCCCCAATACAATGTACGCAACGCACAATATGTGAGTCCGTGACCCCCACGCGTCCCGGGACACATGTCTTGCAAGCCTCGGTGGCAAAATCGCAACGCGGCTCAAAAGCACAACCGGGCGGCATTGCGGACGGGTCGGGCGTCACACCGCGAATCGGAATCAGCTTGTCCTCTCCGGCATTACCCAATATCGGAACGGATTTGAGTAGTGCCTGAGTATAGGGATGCAGGGGATTCAGGAAAACGTCCTCCTTGGTCCCGAATTCAACGATTTTACCCATGTACATTACCGCCACGTCATCGGCCATATCAGCGACAATACCCATGTTATGAGTGATTATAATCGTCGAGAAGCCGAATTCCGACTGCATTTCCTTGATCAACTCAATGATCTGCGCCTGAATCGTAACGTCCAGAGCCGTCGTCGGCTCATCGGCAATCAAAAGTTGCGGACGGCAAATCAGCCCCATTGCAATCATGACACGTTGCTTCATGCCGCCGGAGAACTGATGCGGATAATCCTTAATGCGTTCGCTCGCCTTGGGTATGCTCAACAATTCAAGCATCCTGACCGCACGTTCCAGAGCCTGTTTTTTGGTAATCTTGGAATGCTCTAAGAGAACCTCGACAATCTGATCACCGATATTGTAGACCGGGTTCAACGATGCCATCGGATCCTGAAAAATCATCGAGATTTCATTGCCGCGGATCGAACGGATCTTGCGTCCAGTCGGCTTGAGTTGAACCATATCGACCGACTCCCCGCCTTCGGGATGGAACATAATGCTGCCTTCGGGGATGACGGCTGTCTTGGGTAACAGACGCATAATACTGTGTGCCGTGACGCTCTTGCCGCAACCGCTCTCACCAACCAGGCCGAGGATCTTACCGCGTCTGACCTTGAAGGTCACACCGTCCACCGCCCGGACGACCCGGCGGCGCCGCACGACAAATTGTGTCTTGAGATTATTTATTTCCAGAATATATTCGGTCGCCATTCTCATCTCCTTTACTGTTGCTTGGGATCCAGAACATCCCGCAAACCGTCACCGAAGAAGTTGACGCCCAGAACAAAAAACGCAATTGCCAGACCGGGAGGCACCCACAACCACGGATAGTTTGTGATATTCAACAGTTCTTTCGCCGCGTTTATGATGTTCCCCCAGGTGGGAATTCCCGATGGCACCCCCATGCCGATGAAGGAAAGCGCCGCTTCCTGCAGGATAAAGCCGGCCGTATTCAAAGTCAACTGGACAATAACCGGCCCCAGACAGTTGGGCAGTATATGGCGAAAAACTATTGAGGAACTGCGAATCCCGAAAGCACGACAGGCCTCGACGAAGCTCTCCTCACGCAAGGAGAAAAAGCGACCGCGAACCAACCGGAAGGTCGCTATCCAACCCGTGAAGACAAATATTATAATCAGGTTTTTTATGCCCTCTCCCAGGATTACTCTCATAACCATAACTAAAAGCAATTGAGGAAATACGGAAACCAACTCCGCTATTTTGACGAAAATTGCGTCCAACCAACCGCCGTAATATCCACAAAAGCTCCCGATAATTACCCCGAGAATCATTCCGCCCAGAGCACCGGACAAACCTATTGCTATCGAAATCCGTCCACCGTAGAGCACCCGCGCGAACACGTCGCGGCCGAGCTTGTCTGTACCGAAAGGATGCTCGCCGCCGGGAGGTTTTCCCATATGTCGCAGATTAAGGTCTGTGGGACTATAGGGTGTCAGAAGCGGAGCCATAATGCAGGCCAGCAAAATGACGAACATCAGGATGAAGCCCAATACCGCCAGGCGATTGTGCAACAGCTTGTAGAAATTCTCCTTAGCCAGACTGGATTTGACAATCTTTTTTTCATTTTCACTCATAAGATTGGACTCCTTTCTATAGCCGAACACGCGGATCGAGTAGCGCCGTCACCAGGTCAATCATGAGGCTGGCCAGTAGGGCTACAAAGGACAACATCAGGATAATTGTTAATACTAACTGGTAGTCACTGCTGTTGATTGCGGTCAAAAGGCGATTGCCGATTCCGGCATAGCCGAAGACCTGCTCAATAACAACCGAACCTCCGATCAGCATCGGCAGACGCAGAAAAATCAACACGCTTATGGGCATAAGCGCATTGCGGAATACATGTTTGAAGAATACGCGGCTCTCGGAAAGTCCCTTTGCCCGCGCCGTTTTGACATAATCCTGATTCATCACGTCCATCATCGAGTTGCGCGTATAACGCGTCAGAGCCGCCGCCAGTGACAGACCAAGGCTGGAAGCGGGCAAAATCAGATAGCGCAAATTCTGAATAAATGTCGCATCGGCACTACCGCGTCCTTGTGCCGGGAGCCAGCCCAGTTTTATGGCGAAGATTAGAATCGCAACGATACCGATGAAGAATTCCGGCATGGATATGCCGATAACACCTATTACCGAAGCGAGATAGTCCCAAATTGTATTGTGCTTAGTTGCGGCAATGATACCGAAAATCAGGCCGGAGATAGTTGAAATAAGCAGTGCGGCT
>JAAZJE010000095.1 GCA_012800515.1 Clostridiaceae bacterium | reverse complement strand
TAGTTCCGGGGAATGCCCCGGCGCAAATTACTCTGGTAGGCGATATTCTCTTTCCGACAGAAAGCGGTGCGCAGATCTTCCAGACCGATGAGAGCCCATTCACGATCCTTATTGTCCTTGATGAAGGTGGTTGTTCCGTCCAGAAGGGTCATGCCGGCGACGGAGAATTGCTCTGCTGTCAATTTATAATCATGATTGCCGCTGACACCGTAAAAGGGGAGGCCGTATGATTGAGAAAGGGCGGCCAGGCGGGCAAGGACCTTGAGTCCGCGTTTGACATCGAAACGATCGTTGATCAGATCCCCGCCAAAGATAACCGCGGAGACATTGTCGGCGACAGCCTGCGCAAAAGCGCGGCGGATTGCCCGGCGCGGCACCCGAAGCCAGCGGGCGTGGACATCAGTGAAGAAAAGCAGACGCAAATGTTCGACGGAACCGGAATTGCCGGGCACGAAAGCGGAATTTCGTCGGCCGGAGTCGGAATCCTGCCGGTCGATTAAAGAGGAGAGCGTGACCCGCTCGAGCTTCATAAACATCGGTTCAAGCAGAATCAGAAGAGTGAACAGAGCGAGCAAGCCGATAAAAACATACAACAGAATCATCTGTGCGGAGATCCTTTGCAACGTTAAAACGCGTATTTTTCCCTTGCGGGAATTCGCGGCACAGTATATCATGCTTCAGTGGGTCGGCGGAAATCGCGACCGACAAGATGAATCAAAATCGAGGAGGAACGAAATGGCGGAGAAGAGAGAAATTACATTTAATGTCATTAAGTCGTTCGGAATTTTATCAACTTCAGCCTCCGGATGGAGCAAGGAACTGAATCTGATCAGCTGGAATGAGGGTCGACCGAAGTTGGAAATCCGTGACTGGGCGCCCGGGCGCACCAAGGCCGGTAAAGGCGTCGGACTGACTCCGGAAGAAGTTGCCGTACTCAAAGAACTGCTCAGCGAAATCGACCCGGCGGATTTGGTACAAGATTAAAAATGGAACTGCTCAGCCTGTCTGCGTCGGATTACAGCCCGGCGGATTATGCCGCTTTGGCAGAGCTGATTCGTTATCACAATCGGCTTTACTATGATCTGGACAGTCCCGAGATTGCCGACGAGGTCTATGATCGGCTGCTGCGGCGGCTGATCGATGTGGAAACGCTGCACCCGGAGTGGCGTCGCCATGATTCGCCGACTTTGGAGATCGGCGGCACGGTAGCCGCGGAGTTGGAGCCGGTGCGTCATCCGGTTCCGCTACTCAGCTTAACGGATGTTTTTTCCCGGGAGGAGCTCGCCGCCGCACTGGAGCGAATTCGCGGATTGGTGTTGGAGAGCGGGGATATTCCGCCCGAAGACGAGACGGACTTCTGTGTCGAAGAGAAGATCGACGGATTGTCCGTCCTCCTGACATATGAGAACGGGCGCTTTGTCATGGGCGCCACGCGCGGCGACGGGGCGACCGGGGAAAATGTGACGGCGAATTTACGCACGGTCAGCGGTATTCCGGCCAGGCTCGCGACAGCCGACCCGCCCGAGCGGGTAATCGTTCGCGGGGAAGTGTATATGGCAAAGACGGATTTCGCCGCTCTGAATGCCGACCGCGAGGCCGAGGGGCTGGCTCTCTTTGCCAATCCGCGCAATGCGGCGGCAGGGTCCTTACGGCTACTGGATGCCTCGGTGACCGCGCGCCGAAAATTATCCTTTTTGGCTTTTCAGTTGGAAAATGCCGCCGATTTCGGCATCGCCACACACGCGGAAGCTCTGGCCGAATTGCGGAAATGGGGCCTGACGGTCATTCCAGTTTCGCCTCCCTCCGCGAGTACGGTAGCGGTTTTGGCGGCGGCGGAGGCGATCGAAGAGCGACGTCATGATTTGCCCTATCAGATTGACGGAGCGGTGGTAAAACTCAATAGTCTAGCCCGGCGTGCCGAGCTCGGCAGTACGGCGAAAACGCCGCGCTGGGCGGTGGCGGTCAAATTTCCGGCCGAGGAGGCCGAAACCGTGGTCAACGATATCATCGTCCAGGTCGGTCGGACCGGCCGCGTCGCGCCGTTGGCTGTTCTTGAACCGGTCCGCCTGGCCGGTTCGATGATCAGCCGGGTGACGTTGCACAATGCCGCCTGGTTGGGGGAGAAGGATGTTCGCATCGGCGACTATGTCTGCATTTATAAAGCCGGCGACGTTATCCCGGCGGTGGACCGCGTTGTTTTGAGCAAACGTTCCGCGGTGAGCAGGCCTTTTGTCATGCCGAAGAACTGTCCGTCCTGCGCCGCGACTCTGGTTGTCAGCGAAGACGGCAGGGATACCCGTTGCGTCAACCCCGCCTGTCCGGCGCAGTTGCTGCGACACATTACCCACTTTGCCGGTCGGACGGCGATGGATATTGCCGGCCTGGGCGAGGCCAATGCAGCCCAGTTGATCGAGGCCGGTCTGCTGCATAATGTAGCCGATATTTACACGTTGGCGGAGCATGAGGCGGAGCTTGTCGCCCTGCCGCAATGGGGAGAACTGTCGAGCCGAAATCTGCTCAATGCAATTGAGGCGAGCAAGCAGCGCGGTCCGGCGGCACTCTTGACCGGTCTCGGTATAGAGCATGTAGGTTCAGTGGCGGCACGACGCCTGATCAATCACTTCGGGTCATTAACGGCTCTACAGTCGGCTTCGGAAGCCGACTTTGCGGCGGTGCGCGATATCGGTGCGATTACTGCCCGTTCGCTGAGCACTTGGCTGGAACGACCGGAGAGCAGGAAATTGTTGCGGCGCTTGGAGGAACTCGGCGTCGAGACCCGGACGGAGAGCATAATGGCGGAACAACGGGCTTTGCAAGGACAAAAGTTCGTTCTGACCGGGACTTTGCCGAACTGGACGCGCGAAGAGGCGTCGGCGGCGATTGAGGCGGCCGGCTGTGAGGTTACGTCGGCGGTCTCACGGCAAACCGATTATTTGGTAGCCGGCGAAAAGGCGGGCAGCAAATTGCGCCGGGCACAGGAGTTGAATGTTAAAATAATTAGCGAGGCGGAACTGCGCGAATTGCTTGCATAGTGGCACGGAGAATTTTATGGGAGAAATCATGGGCACATACTTGACCTTTTTGCTGATCAGTTTGCTGATCAGTCTGCTACTGGTTATCCTTCTGATTC
>JAAZJE010000094.1 GCA_012800515.1 Clostridiaceae bacterium | reverse complement strand
GGTGCCGTGCAGTTCGATGACATTGCGACTGCCGGCGGCCTGGTGAAGGCCGTCGACATTCTGCGTGATAACGTGGGACAGCTTACCGAGAGACTCCAACTCCGCTAAGGCGATATGGCATGCGTTCGGCTTCGGGTCGAAAGACATGAACAGCTCGCGGTAGAATTCCCAGAACGATTCGGGATGGCGCTCCATATACGAAGGGGTGAGCATGGTCTCGGCACTCGGTCGGTTGGTATAGATGCCCTTGTTACTGCGAAAGTCCGGAACGCCGCTCTCGGTCGAGACTCCGGCGCCGCCGAAAAAGACAAAAGAGTCCGCGGCCTTGATCATATCGGCCAGGGCTCGGGCGGATTCGAGCAATTGTGTGGATACGGTTGTCGTCATGGGAACCTCCTTCAATCAGACTATTAATTTTGAGACACTAATAAGTGCCGGTGTGTGGGTCGCGGTCGCAGCCGATAACTCACACCGCTATATTTTCAACCAACCCTGTACGGTCGGGCGACCCATATCCCCCGGGTGGCCGAGAGACTGGCGCAGGAAACGCGTCGTTAAAGCGAGTTCTTCAGGGATGAACAGTAGCTTGACGATCTCAGTTGGCTGGGAATTTCGACGCAGTTCGCTCAAGGTTGGGACCGGGAAGGGAGGATTGGCCAAATCCAGCTCATCGTAACCGCGCATCAGAAGAGAACGGGCGCTGGGATAGGTATAATAGAGAATTCTCTCAGGGTAGTTAATGTTGTCGAGCAGGATAAAACCGTCGAAACGCAGTGCCATCACTTCCGGAGTAATCGCCATCGCGTCTAGGATATTGTCGACGAGACCGAGTAGGAGATCGCGTTTCTCCAGCACGACCGCACATTGCCGACTGATGATACCGCTGTAGTATTGACGCAGGAAATTCTGCGCAAGATCCGGTCGTACCGACTGCCAAATCGGGTGGCGCTCACCGCTGACCGGAAAATTGCTGGCCACCTTGTTCAGCAAGACCTGGCGGGCTCGGGTAGGCAATCCGCGCGCCTGAATAATCCGTCCGACCAGCATACCTCCGCGCACGGGGTTGAGGCGGTGTATGACGCTGAAAAGTAGCTTCTGATTAATCTCCAGCCACTGCGGCTTACAGGTCCAGAAAAACTCACCCAGAACAGCCGTAACCAGTTCCGATTTCGGATTGAGTCGATACCGCTCCATGAACTCGTCGAGAACGTGGTCCGACTCCGGCGCCGCATTTTCGGGATCGGTGGCTTCGGCAGCGGCAATTCTTTCATTAAGCCGGTCGTTTAAATTCGCGAGGTAGTCTTCCGGTTTGGGAGACAGAGAGATCAAAGCAACGAGGTCGCGGCTGAGGGCGGCGGGCAACTCGCCTTGGTTGGGGTTCAGCTTGCCGATCATCCAGTGGAGAACATTGAACATCAGCGGGTCGGGAAAAAGACGCTGGGCGGTTTGCCAGGCGTGGGTGGTGAGAAGCCACGAGGGGCGGTCGCATATCAGAGCGGCGATCAGGCGGCGCATTTCGGGATTGTCGGTATGCTCAAAGCAGGTCATTAGACCGATCCGTTGATTGCGCGACAGGCGGCGGGCGTAGGGACGGATGCTTTGTGCGGTCATTTTGCTGGCCATGGCGTCGTCCAATTGGCGTTTTAGATAGCGGATCTGTGCATCCGGTATGGCTGTTTCCTGTAAATGCGGTAAGGGATGGCGCCGCCGCACGTCGCTGGCTGCCCGCCGAAAAGCGGTGCCGGGCTGTAAGATTTTCATCTTAAATTGCATGAGCGCCTCGCATTTTTTCAGATCCTAATCCTTCTGCCGCAGATGTCCGGCTATGGCCTCGACGGAATCGGAAATTTCCAGGGTAGTGGCGGAGAGGCGACCGGTTACATCAGCCAGACCCTCATCAAAGTCGTTCAGCGTCGATTCAACCGCATTTTCGAGTTGGCCGGTAAAGTTGGCCACCGAGGAGTTGAGAGTCTCGTTCAGATCGGTGAGTGTGCGGTTCAGGAGATCCGACTGTGCCTGGAGTGTCGCAGCCTGCTCCTCAAGGTGGACGGCCAGCTCGCCCAAACGGCGGACGCTCTGCTCCTGCGCCTGAGTGGTCGTACCGATCAGCTCGCCGGTGCGGCGGTTTTCCTCAACCAACCCGTCCATAACCCGTCCGGAGGCATCGGCAAAGTAACGTAACTGAGTAGACAGGTCGTCGATTTTGCCGGAGAGATTCTTCTCGCTACCTTCTTGGAGGGCGGCCATTTTGCTGCTGACTTCCGACAGGAGACCGAGTGCGCCGCTGATTTCGCGCATTGACTCGTTGATATGCTCCTGCTGACGGAACAGGTTCTCGAGATGGGCGGTCGCGGCGGCGTTCAGGTCGGAAATATGTGCTTCCTGCTTTTGCATTACGGCGAAGTTTTCGTCAAAGCGCACGACGGAATTTTCCATGCGGCTGTTCCAGTCCTGCAATTGAGTGAAGACGGGATCGAGATTGCTTCTTAAGTGCTCGGAAACGCGATCACTGAAAGTGGCGGCCAGGGAATCCATGCCTTCGGATTGGCGACGGGTAAGTTCGCCGGCCAGATCGCCCAGGGTATTGGACGCCTGATTGATTGGCGGAATAATGCCGTTTCGTAGCGTATCGGAGAGGCTGTTGCTGACACTCTCAGCCAGTTGGTTATTGATGAGCCCATCAACCGCCGCGGAGAGGCGCTCGACGGCGCCGGTCATTTTGCGATCGTACTGCAGGAAGTAGTCAACCAGGATCGCCGAGCCGGAAAGGTCGCTGAAGACCGGAACGCGCCGCGACAGATTGACGGTGAGTTGTTTCAGCGCCCGATCGATGCCGGCGGTTTGCCGTTTGGAAGCAAAGTAAAGCAGGGCGGCAAAGATAACTCCGACGATAAAAGGGATCAGGCTGAGACGGAGCAGGGATGTGCGACCGACAGCTTCGGCAGATAGAGTCAGGAGAAGAAGGGCGGCGGTACCGAGCACCGATATGGCGAGGATTTGCAGCGGGACTTCATTTCCGGTCATCTGGTACTGACGCCGGGTGACCAGACTCTCCCGATTCAAATAATTAGAGGGGTCGCTGATCCAATCGCGATTGTAGAGATGCTCGCAGTCGTCACTCATGCGGGCGACGGCCTGATTCATCAGCGGCCAATCCTCTTCGGCGCAGATCTCCACGAAAGCGGGTAGATTTTCAATGCGGCAACCCTCAAGGGCGGCGAGGCGTTGGTCGATTCGCATGATTCGGGCGAAGATATTGTTTGTGGCGGCACGGTTGCTGATCAGGTAATAGAGACCCGCTACGGTGATTATGATTGACAGGACGCTCATGGCAATTGTGAAGGTCATCTCCGAGACAACCAATACGAATAAATGCGGCATAGTGCTCTCCTAAACAAGACGTATTAATTTGGATTATAGCACACTCGCTCGATTGTATCATCGGGTAGCGAAGCGGTATTACGGCTACTGCGCGTCGGCGCCGTGGCGATGCTGTCACGCGAAGAGTATCGGGGCGGAATCGCCCTTTTTGCGGGAATCAACAAAGCCCGCTTCAACGAGATTTGTTCGTCCGGGTGATAAGTTACGTCTGAAAACACGGCTGTTACGGATGCGCGACGCGGGACGAAGACTGCCGGGATATAAGATTTTCTGGATTAGTCCTCCCGAGGATCAGCCTCTTCCGCGGGGTCGGGAATGACCGCCATTTCGATCTTTGTTTCCTCATCGAGGGCGGGTTCGTTGCGCAGATAGCGGTTGATCTCACGCATCAGCTCCTCTGACACAACAGTCAGGATCTCGTTCAGCTTGTCAACGTCTTCCTCGGAAAAACGACGCGCGATGCGGCGCGCTATAATTCCGGCATAGCGGCGATCTCCGCTTCCGTATATGTCCATGTACTTATCGGTAACTTCGAGGTAAGAAACGCGGAGATCCTCGTTCGATTTGATTCTTCTGACAAAGCCCTTACGCTCCAGATTTGCGACTTTATATGCGGCGTTCGGCTGTGACACATTGATGAAGTTGGCAAATTGACTTAATGTCGGTCGATTCAGACCGAAAATAGCTTCGGCACAAAAAGTCTCAATGGCGGTCAGCGAATCCTTACCCGAGGTACGTACCTTCCTAAAAAGGCGGCGGTAATAATATAGCTTAAATTTTGAATAAATAGCATTTAAATTCTTGGCTAACATGTGTTATGCCTCCCTGTGCCCAAACCTTATGATAACATAAAACTTCAAATTTTTGTACCTCTCGCGTCGCCCTTCGACGACATTTATTTATGGGGCGACAGGGGATACAAACAAAAAGCCTTGTAAAAATGTCCGGTGCTACGGCGTTCCGGGTGGCCGGATGGTATGCTTATGTATGGAGTGCGATATCGTCGGCTGGTTATGAGAAATTCAGTCGTGAGAACGCTCTTCAGATTATAGAAAGAGAGTTTGGTTGAAACGCATGCAAGACAGGGTGTACATTGACGGGGTGATTCCGCAGTGGAAGGCGAATTTTCACATTCACTCTACCCGCTCGGACGGTCGGCAGGAAATCGAGGATCGGGTCATATCTTATCGGGAGGCTGGCTATAACATAATTATGCCCAGCGATCACGATTTAATGTGGAATACCGATGAGTATGATGAGGAGAACTTTATCACGATGCGCGGTTCGGAAGTTGCGCCGACGAACCGTTATGACAATCAGATGTTCCGCGCCGGGGGCAATTGGCGCATCGCCCACCATCTCGTGGTGATTTGGGATGAACGGCTGGATCGACCCTGTCCGTATGAGCATGACGCACGGCTAGCTATTAAGGTTAGTCCCGGCATCGGCACTTGGAACGAATATACGCGCTATTGGCGAGAGCAGGGTTTCTACGTCATTTACTGTCATCCGCGGTGGTCAAAGGTCAGCGGTACGCACCTCATGGCGATGGAGCACTGTCAGGCCGTCGAAGTGTACAACCATGAGTGCCAAATCGCGGCGTGTGTGGGGTATTCCGAACCGGAGTGGCACTACTGTCTAAGTAATAACAAACGTTTCTATTGTTGCGCCAATGATGATTCCCATCGCTTTGTGCCGCTACCGAGGCCGGAGCTCTCCGGAGGATTTACGATGATTCAAGCACCGTTGCTGAGTCGTCCGGCGGTCAGCGAAGCTCTGGCGCGTGGTGATTTCTATGCTTCCGAAGGAGGACCTCAGATTCTCGATTTACGGGTTCAAGAGGGGATCCTTAAGTTGCAATGCACACCGGCGCAGAAAGTACGCTTTATTTCCGAACCCATCTTCCACCGGGAAATTTCGGCAAGGTCGCAGGGCGTTGACGCCATTACCGAACTAGAAGTGGTAATCAATCCTGAGGCACTGTTTATCCGTTTGGAACTGATCGGCTTTGATGGCGCCAAAACCTGGTCGCAGCCGATTTTCATAGAAGATTTGTTTGGAGAAGATGAGTAGAGGGATGCGCTGAGCGTCAAGATAAGGGTTAGCCAGTAGGATAAGCTGAAGTCATTATAACTTGAGCACGTTTGAATGATGACTATGTAAAAACGAGTCGCCTTTCGGCAAGTTTGCAAGTAACGCGCCCGCTCTGGCTTCGGCAATGGTCTCCGACGGGACTCAACCTGCAAAGTTGCCGAAAACGCTGCCGCCGACCCCGAAAATGTCTGTTAGCACCTCCTGCAACACGAGCCTTTCGGCAAGTTTGCAACTAACGTGCCCGCGCCGGCTTCGGCAATGATCTCCGATGGGACTCAACCTGCAAAGTTGCCGAAAACGCCGCTGCCGGCTCCAGAAAATACCGCCGCCGGCCCCTAAAACCGTGCCGCAGCAGTTAAACCAGTATTTGACTCACCGTTCATCCTGTTATTTAGCTCGGGTCGCTCTCCGACGGATCGCTTCACCAAGCGCCAGCGCCGCGGCCCACCGAACATTTCCGCTCGAGCGAGTGCGTCACGTCGGCGGCCGAACTCAATGTTACGCTCGTAACTCATCAGCCGTCGAATGTCGCTCTGAACTTCTTTAGGAATAACCGTCTCGCGTCTCGGTAAGAGCGCAACGATCTCTTGGAACATATCCCAAAATTTTCCCGTTCGAATGCGGATATACTTTCCTGTCCGACGAAACATTTCACGGATAAACATTTCAAATTGTCGAGGCTTATACAGTTGCGGTGTCCGTAGTGACAGAGCCTCATATTTTCGCGCGCCGAGAATCGTCGCGCGGGCAATGTCGTGATCGCCTTGAGATCGCCTCCCAGGATCACTGTCATCCCTGCCGTGATACTCATTACTGTCATACTCAATCGCTAAACGCCACTGCTCGCTGACAAAATCACTATAAAGGCAACTTTTGCGGAAAGTCGCTCTCTCCTCCCGAGTAAGCTCAAAGCGTCGATTAAAATCAAGATCGGTAATGCCCATTCCTCCGAGACAATTCGGCAACGCAAGGAACATAAACAGGATAGGCTCGACAAAAGATTGAGAATTACAATTGTCGCGGACATACTTGAGTGCCTGCAGGGCACGGCGACGACCGCGGTGTCCCGGAATGGCTGTGGCACAGGCGCGCAAACGTTCCCGCGTACTAAGCGCCGGCAAATTACTGCCCGGCTCTTTTGCGCAAATCAGTAATGCCAGCAGTAGACGGCGATGAAAAGGCAAGTCGTGGGCGACCTGCAGATAGGCAAGTTCCGGCGCGACAATGTGCTCCCCCGAAT
>JAAZJE010000093.1 GCA_012800515.1 Clostridiaceae bacterium | reverse complement strand
CCGGAGCAACCGTATATATTGCCAGCCACTCGTCGCGACCGGATGACCCGGTGGTCGATGAAATTAAGGCCCGCGGCGGCGGGGGAGATGTCCACCTGATTGAACTGCATCAGGAAGATGAAGAATCGATTCGTAACATGGTTGAGACGATCATAGAGGCGGAAGGGCGTATAGACGTATTTGTCAATGCCAGCCGCGTGATACCGCGCGGCGGACGTGCCTGGTTCCAGAACGAGGAAGGGCTCGACTGGGCGACCCGCGTCAATGCGGCCGGCTCATTCTACATGAGTGCCCTGGTTGGCGAGCAGATGATTCGCCAACGTTCGGGATCAATCATTAATTTCGGATCCATGATGGGCTTGGTAGGGGTAGAGTACCACAATTACGACCGCACACCGGGAATGAAGCTGGGTGCTTCGGCTCATGACTATGCTCTGAACAAGTCCGGCGTGATCAGCTGGACGCGTCATGCGGCGGCCTATTACGGGCGCTACGGGGTCAGAGTGAATTGTATCTGCCCGGGCGGCTTGGCGACTACCGACATGAATCCGCGTTTCGTGACGAATTACAATCGACATACCATGTTAGGTAGCCTAGCCCTTGGCACGGACATTCGCGGTCTGGCACTTTTCCTGGCATCGGATGCCTCATCGCACATTACCGGCCTGTCGATTCCCTTCGACGGCGGTTACACGAATATCTGATAGCAGCATTTACCACAGTTGGCCGCCCTCGCGCTCTGCTTAAGTTGCGAGGGCGGTTTTTTGTGCTTGGTTATCGACAGTTTTTGCGCTCGACTATCGTACGTAGCCAGCGGTGATTTTCGACGCGGAGACGTGCCAATAATATGTTAATATAAATAGTGTATGAAAATGTACAGAGTAATGTTGGTGGATGATGATCAGGCGATTCGTTTGCGGCTGCTATCCAATATTGATTGGACGGCCCTGGGGATCGGAGAGATTATAGAAGCCGGAGACGGCATTGAGGCGCTGGAGCTTTTTGAGGAGCATCGACCGCAAATTATTCTGTTGGATATCAATCTGCCGCATGTCAACGGCCTTACGGTTGCCCGGGAAATTCTTGCCAAGGATACCGATGTAATCATTATCATGATCACCGGCTATAACGAATTTGAGTATGCGCAACGTGCCATACAAATCGGCGTGCACGATCTGTTGGCCAAACCGCTTGATATGGATGAGGTGCAACACATATTGAGCGTGGCCTGTACCCGGATTGCGACGGAACGGCGTACTCAGCAGGAGCGTCTGCGTCTGTTGGGAATGATGCAGGATAACCTGAACGTTTTGCAACAGAATTTCATCCGCAACTTGCTCGATGGCCAGGTGAAAGGGGAGCCGGCGAAACAGCTTCGCCAACTCTCTTTGGATCTGAGCGGCAATTTCTTTTGCGTGACGGAAATTATTGCCAATATGAACAATGTGCCTCCGACGGATATAGAACTGATGGCACTGATTATCGGCAATATTGCCGGTGAATTGTTGACAGAGAACGGGTTCAAGAACTTTATTCTTTACGACGACTCGCGAAATCTGACAATCCTGTTGAGTTTCAATGCGGCGGAAGAGGAGCAATGCATTGACCGAGTGTTTATGTCCGTGCGGAATAAATATAAGTTCTACTTCGGCTATGACTTAGTGGCTGGAATCGGTGGCGTCGTCAAAAGTCTGCAGGAACTGCCGTACTCACGCAAAGATGCTAAAGAAGCTTTGAATTACCACGTGATATTCGGTCAGGACAATATCGTAAATATAAAAAATGTCGTCAAGTTCGTTGGCCGAACCACAGCTCACCCATCTGCAGAGATAAATGAGGTTATCAACTGCTTCAAGGCCGGGGAGCTTAAGACGATGCGCCTGCACCTTGAGAATATAATCGATGACCTGCTCGTCAGTTCCGGCAATGCTTTGGCGGCCGTCCGACGGGTTATTATCGAATTGACGGTATTGCTTTTACAAATTGCCGCCGAAAACGGTGTCGATGAGGAACTCTTCCTGGAGGCGCCCGACCCCTACAGCCAGATAATGAGCATCGAACTGATTCCCGACCTTAAGCACTGGTTCTACGAATTATACGGGCGCCTCAACGGCTGTATAGCCGAACGCCAGCAAAATCGCATCAGTCGGGTAATATTGTCGGCAACGGAATTTATCGAGGCCAACTTCGACAACGGTAGCCTCGGCCTGGATGATATCAGCGAGCATGTCGGCTTGAGCTCGGTGTACTTCAGCAAACTCTTCCATAAGCACACGGGTTCCGGCATCAGCCAGTACGTCAACGATCGCCGTATCGAAAAGGCCAAATCGCTCTTACGCTCAACCAATATGCGTATATTTGAAGTTGCCGAAGCCGTCGGTTTTAACAACCCGCGCTATTTCAACTATGTGTTCAAAAAGACGTTAGGCATGTCACCGAATGTCTGGCGTACGATGCGCGACTAGGCGCGTCATTAACCGTCGTCGTCGGCATATCACTCTACGGTTTGGCAGTATATGGATGCTCAGCTATGCCTCCAAATAAACTTCCGTGATCCTGGGTGTTCCGATATTATTGATTGCGCCGATCGCCAGCCTGTATTGCACGTAGCGCCCGGTCAAATTCACTACACTGTCGCCGTTTTCATAGTAAGACTGATCGGTTCCGTCCGGTCCGACAAAAGCGGCACTTTCCAGTTCTGCCAAAGAATCGGCCGCTCGCAGGGTTGCGCGTACCCAGGTTTTGCGAGGAACATCGGCAACCCAGCCGATCTTTGTAATTTGTTCTCCTTCCGCCAATTCTATAGACGGCGAGATATAGTATTCCTCCGGTCCGCGATCATACTGATTCCCGATGTCCACTCCCACCATGTCGTGCGGTCCCAGACAGGGAAGATAGGAACGTCGTTCTTCCGAAAAGCCCTCCGGTCCGTTCCACCAAATCGCGACCTCCGTGCGATGGCTTCCGTAAGCGCGGTGTCCCGCTACAATCAGATCCACATATCCGT
>JAAZJE010000092.1 GCA_012800515.1 Clostridiaceae bacterium | reverse complement strand
GGATGCGTTCCGTCGCCGATCATGCGGCCATGGTGCGCGAGACGATCTTCCCGCTCCAGCTCATGACCTGTTGTTCTGCCTCCGGGCCGGTGCACCTTAACAGCTTGGCGCTAGATCTCGACCATTTGAAGCCGCATCTTGACATGCTCATGCTGGAGAATTGCGGGCTCGACATCGATACCGCCGACTGGCTGCGCGCCGAGGCCGAGGTCATGGCTCAGAAGGATATCGCCGTACAAATCCAGCGCAAGATCGTCGGTGAGCCGCAGCTTCGCGGGCTCAATGAACCCGAGCTGACCGAACAAATGGAGGCGACCATCCGCGGTGAGCGCGTCATCGCTCCCGCCGTTGCCCTCAGCTATACAATTTACGAAGACGGAGCCTACCTCGGCTGGTCCCTCGCCCGCTTCTGGGGCGTCGGCAACTGGTGCAGCACCCTGCACGGACGCCTCGTCTATGAGCCAACCGATCCACCGCTGCCTGAATCCTCCGAGCTCGTTGCTCCCTACAATAATTGGGAAGACATCCACAGTCCAATCGACTGCTACAGCGGTCGCGATATCGTCGAACTGCGCCTGGTCAACAATCAGTTCAACCGCCTCGTCGGCTGGGAAAGCCCCGCCGATGAAGCGCATCCCGCACCCGAGCTCGCTCAGGGTCATCAGCATTGGCACGAGGTTGAGGGATGGACCCGCGCACTAATCAAAAACAATATCGGCTATCGCCAGCTCCGAGGTGAAGAACTCGCCGATGCCGAGCAGCTGACCGCCGAAGAAAGCCCCATCGTCCTCGCCGCTTCCGGCGTCATCAGCGACGCTCAGCAGGCTACCCTCGAGACCTATCTCGCCGCCGGCGGCCGCCTCCTCATTATCCGTCCCTGCGGCCTCATCAACGAGCACCGTATTGCCCGACCCGTCGACCTGGCCACCCTTTGGAGCGAGCGCGGCTATCCCGGACTCCATGTCGCCGGCGAAGAGTATCGTATTCACAATCTCGCGACCGACACCGACCGGATCGCCGCCGTACTCGTCGACCTGCTGGCCGCCGCACCGATCAACTTCAGCCCCGTGTTGAGCGTCGTTTCCGAACCAACCGAGTGGAGCTTCCGCCTCCGCCGCCACCCCGAAGGATTTGTCCTCCATGCCCTCAATCGCGGCCTGATCGGCGAAGGCGATCCGAATTTGGAGTCTGCATTCGTTAGCCCCGGACGCATTCTCAAAAATCTGCACGCCACCCAGTCTGTCGACATCCCGCAAAAAATTCTGCTCCGCCTCGACATTCCCCGTCTCCGGGCCGCTCTCCAAACCCCCGATCACTCGAGCATAACAATAGGAAATTTCTTCCCGGAGAAACCGGAACTGCTCTCTCCCGAATGGAGCACTGCCCGGCCGATCTCCCTGACTGTAACAGACGAAGCTGAAAACAACAGCGTCACCATTGCCCTTGACCTGACCGGCACACGCATCTACGCCGTCGTTCAGGGGGCCTAATCTACGGACGTGTCCGCTCTGATTCATCCCATTGTGCTGCCGACCGCAACCGCCGGTCGACAGCTTCATGTCTCTGGCAATATTTGGCTCGCACCCGTCGCCGGCAACACCAATATTCCGCTACGCCGACTCGCTTTTGAACACGGTGCGGATCTGACCTGCACAGAACTCGTCAGCACCCGCAGCATCGCCATGACGGGCAGCATAGAAGCAAGCCGACGCTATTTGCACAGCGACGGTACCACTCCGACCGCGATCCAGCTCTTCGGCAGTGAGCCCGATGAATTTCTGCGCGCTCTGGAAATCATCCTCGCTCAAGACGACTTTAGAGAAACCCGCATCTTCGACATAAATATGGGTTGCCCGGTACCCAAAGTCGTCAAAACCGGAGCCGGCGCGGCGCTTATGCTCGACCCGGAACGGGCGGCGGCTATCGTACGCCGGACGGTAGACTTCCTTGCCCCTCTCGGCCATCTCGTCACCGCCAAAGTCCGCCGCGGCTTCCATGCCGACGACAATACCGTCGCCGAATTCACCCGCCGCCTCGCTCAGTCCGGTGTCAGCGCCATAACCGTCCACGGCCGCACCCGCGCTCAGATGTACTCGGGAGTCGCCGACATTGGGTGCATTGCCGAAGCCGTAAGCGCCGTGCGCAGCGAAAATCCCGCCGTTCCCGTCATCGGCAACGGTGACATCCGCGATGCCGCGAGCGCCGCCCGGATGTTCCTAGCCACCGGCTGCGACGGAATCATGATCGGTAGAGCCGCCCTGGGTAATCCCTGGATTTTTGCCCATGTCAAAGCCGCCCTCGCCGACGTTAAACGCACCGGAGATCCCGCTGATGCCACCGCCGCCGAACACGCCGCAATCCTCGCCGCGGTCGCAGCTTACGACCGGGAAAATCCGCTCCCGCCCGGGCCCTCAGCTGTATCCTCCGCCATCATGAAACTCTACCGCGATATGGTACAATTGGACGGTAATTACCGAGCCACACGGGAATTTCGGCATATCCTGTTGCCGTTCTTTCGGCACAGTCGTACCGCCACGCGCTTGCGCAATCGTGCCGCACGGCTGAGTTCGGAAGCGGAACTGATCGAGATATTAAAGGAATATGAAAGCGTAAATGCTAATGACAGCCAACAATTTGAACTCTGACAATCAATCTACGGACGAAAAGCGCCGACAGCGCGTTATCATCGTCGGAGGCGTCGCCGGCGGAGCTACCGCCGCGGCCCGCGTCCGCCGTCTCGACGAAAACGCCGAGATCGTCATGTATGAACGCGGCCCCTACGTTTCTTTCGCCAACTGCGGCCTGCCTTACTACATCGGCGGCGTCATTGCCGACCGCCGCTCGCTCTTCGTCAGCACCAAGGAAACCATCATCGGTCGCTATAATATCGACATCCGCACCCATACCGAAATCATCGCCATCGACCGGGCCGCCCGCACCGTCATCGCCCGCTATCGCGATCCCGAGACCGGCGCCGAGCGCGAATACACCGATCATTACGACCGTCTCCTGCTGGCGACGGGCTCACACCCCTTTGTGCCGCAATGCCCCGGAATGGACGCAGCCGACAATATTTTCACTATCTGGACCGTTCCCGACACCGATAAGATCCACAACTTTATAAAGGAAAAGGCTCCGCGTCGCGCCGTCGTCGTCGGCGGCGGCTTCATCGGTCTGGAAATGGCCGAGAACCTAACCGAAATCGGTATTGAGGTCACGCTCGTCGAGATGATGCCCCAAGTAATGGCTACTCTGGACGAAGATATGGCCGCCGTAGTCGCTACGGAACTGCGCCAAAACGGCGTCAATCTCATCCTCGGCAATGCCGTGAAGGCCTTTCACGAAGCCGGCCGTATCGCCGAGCTCAACGACGGCACCCGGGTCGAGACCGACTTCACGATCATGGCGGTCGGCGTGCGCCCCAATAACGAGTTGGCAGTCTCCGCCGGTCTGGAGATCAATCAGCGCGGCGGCATCGTCACCGACGCCTATATGCGCACAAGTGACCCCTATATCTACGCCGTCGGCGACGTTGCCGAAGTCGTCGACTTCAACTCTCCCGAGAATAATACGATGGTGCCGCTCGCCGGTCCCGCCAATCGCCAGGGGCGTCTGGTCGCGCGCCACCTGGTTCGCCCCGTTGCCGATGATGCCGAAGCGGAAGAGGCCAAAACCTCCGCCCGCATCGCCCCCGTTCCCGCCGCCGCGGCCCACGCCGACGGTGTCTACAACGGCACTCAGGGCACCAGTATCGCCAAAGTCTTTGATCTACAGGTCGCCTCCACCGGTCGCAATGAGAAGCAACTCCGCGCCGCCGGTCTCGAATACAAACGCGACTATGAAGTCGTCGTGATCCATCCTTCCTCGCATGTGACTTATTATCCCGGTTCCGCGATGCTCACGTTCAAGTTACTCTTCGCCATCCGCGACATTGAAACTTCCCCCGGACGCACCATCCCCGTCGGTGCCGTCCTCGGAGCCCAGATCATCGGCACAGGCGGCGCGGATAAGCGCATCGACGTCATCGCCACGGCTCAGCGCCTCGGCGCCACCGTTTACGATCTGGCTGAACTTGAACTCGCCTATGCCCCGCCTTACGGCGCGGCCAAAGATCCGGTCAATATGGCCGGCTTCGTCGCGATGAATATTCTCGACGGTTCCACCGAGAGCCTGCTCGTCCGCGACCTCGACGCCGCTATGGCCGATGGTTGGATCGCTCTCGACCTGCGCGAAACCGCGGAACGCATGGTCGACCACATCCCCGGCTCCATACATATCCCACTGTCGGAATTGCGCTCTCGCCTCGACGAACTCGATCGCGACAGAAAATACATTGCCGTCTGTCGGGTCGGCCTGCGTGGCTATATCGGCGAGCGCATACTGCGTGCCAACGGCTTTGACGCCTGCAACTTGTCCGGCGGAATGATCAGCTATATGCAGGTTCACGCGGCTCCCCGTAAAGCAGACCCGCCGAGCGCAAACAGCTCGACGGCCGCGGCGGCCCCGCCGGCGGATACCGCGACAACCGCCGCACCCGCCCCCGCCGCTCCGCATCGAGCCGCGACCGAACTACCCGTTATCCGGCTGGATGCCTGCGGGCTGAGTTGCCCCGGTCCGATCATGGCCGTGGCTAAAGAAGTAGTTGACGCCGCGCCCGGACAGCGGATTGAGGTCCGCGCCACCGATCCCGGCTTTGCTCGTGATATCGCCAGCTGGTGCGACAATACCGGCAATGTGCTGATCAGCAGTTCCAAGGAAGGAAATTATTACATGGCCACCATCGAAAAGGCTTCCGCCGCTCCGAGTACTAGCGCCGATGTCATCCCGACCACGGGTACCGCCGCTCCGAGTGCGAGCGCCGCCCCCGCGCAGACGGCACGGCGCCCCGAAAAAACCATGATCATCTTCAGCGGCGATTTGGATAAGGCTATTGCCGCCTTCATCATCGCCAATGGAGCCCTCGCCATGGGCGACAAGGTCAACATGTTCTTCACCTTCTGGGGACTCAACATGTTGCGCCGCTCCACCCGCCAGGCTAAAGGCAAAGACTTCCTCGGCCGTATGTTCGGCCGCATGATGCCGCGCGGCAGCAAGCGCCTCGGCCTCTCGCAGATGAACTTCGCCGGAGCCGGTCCGAAGCTGATTCGCTACATCATGAACAAAAAGAAAATCGCCTCGCTCGAAGAGTTGATCATCTCAGCCCGCGAGAACGGCGCCACCCTGACCGCCTGCCAGATGTCCATGGACGTCATGGGCATAAAAGCCGAAGAGCTGATCGACGGCGTCGAAATCGGCGGCGTCGCCACCATGCTGAACGACAACGACCGCTCGAACATGAACCTGTTTATTTCCTAAGGCATGCGAGAGTCCTCACACTCCGGGCACACAACCGGCCGAGGCTTGCCACAGGTTAAATCAGGTAAAATCAGCATATATGGTAAAATCAGCACGAAGGAGAAATCAAAATGACTGATAACGACAAAAACACCGCTATTGCCGACTCCGTCGCCGACGCCACCGCTAGTCGTCCGACGAGCTTCGCCGAATTGGCCCGCCGCCGTCACACCGTGCGTAAATTCACCGCCGAGTCAGTTACCGATGAACAGCTCGCCGCCGTGCTCGAAACCACCTCCATGGCCATGACCGCCGCCAATCGTCAACCGCAACGTTGGTTCGCCATCCGTTCCGACGCAGCCCGCGCCGCCGTGGAGCAGTGCACAACCAGCCTATTCGACCCGCCGCTCTATCTCTTGCTGGCCTTCGATGCCGACCGGGTCTGGCGCAACCGCTACGACGGACACGATTCGGGGGAAGTCGATTCCGCCATCGCCGGAACATTTCTGTCCTTCGCGCTGGAGGAACAAGGTCTGGCCTCATGCTGGATCGGCAGCTTCGACCGCGCCAAATTAACCAAACTCCTCGGCCTGCCCGACAATCTGCGACCCGTCGCCCTCTTTGCCGTCGGCCATCCCGTACCCGCCCCGGAGCCGCCCAAAATACGGAATCCCTGGGAGAACTCTTTCGCGACGTTGTGAGATGGGAGGGAGAGAAGAAAGACATAAATTGGCACATTTATTAGTTGTATCACAATATTTTCAGCCTGAGCAGGTCAGGATAAATGAACTGTGTTACGAGTGGGTTCGCAGGGGACATAAAGTTACTGTAGTAACCGGTATACCCAATTATCCTCAAGGCAAATTCTTCCCGGGATATGGCTGGTTGCGTAAGCGTCGTGAGAGTTGGCAGGGCATAGATATCATTCGCCTACCTCTGTTTCCCCGAGGAAAAAACAACCTGCGCCTGATCCTCAACTACCTGTCTTTCCATCTTTCCGGTAGTCTGTGGGCTACTTTTTCCCGTCTGAAGCCGGATCTAATCTTCGTATTCGGAATATCGCCTTTAACTAAGGCAAAAATTGCGACCCGTTTAGGAAGTCGAATCCACAAGCCCGTAATACTATATCTACAGGATCTGTGGCCTGAGACCCTTGAAGTAGTAGGCAGTGTCCGCAACAAGTTTATTCTGAACTGGATTAAAAACATGATGCAGAAAATATACGAAAAGTGTCGGCTGATTCTGACGACCTCGCCCAGCCTAAGCGAGCATTTGCATTCAATCGGCGTAGAAAAAGAAAAACTACGTTACTTACCGCAATTTGCCGAGGACTGCTATTCCTCCGTTCCGGTCAAGCAATCCTTAACTTTACCCGTAAACATTGTCTATGCCGGTAATATCGGCTATGCTCAAGGCCTGGAAATTTTGCCGGAGACGGCCTATGAACTCTCTAAGCGCAAAGTACCGGTTCGCTTTATAATTATCGGCACCGGACGTTATGCGGAGAAATTAAGTCAACGTATCCGGGATCTCAATGTGGAAGCTTATTTTCTCATGACTGGAAAACTAAGCGATAAGGAAGTCGCGGAATATCTGGGACGGTCCGGTTTCGCCTTTCTCTCTTTCATGCCCTCATCGTTGTTTGAAATGACCATACCCGCTAAACTTCAGAGCTATATGGCCGCCGGTGTACCAATCCTGGCTGTCGCCTCCGGAGAAACTAAAAGAATTGTGGAAACTGCTCAATGCGGCTTTTGCAGCCCGATGGGCAACATTCAAGCTCTGGCAGATAATATTGAACAGGCTTTGGCCATAGACAATGCGGAATACGTTGCTATGTCGCAGAGAGCTCAGACTTATTACCGGGAGCACTTTGACAAGTCGGTTGCAATGCAAACACTGGACAGTATATTCGCAGACATTAAAGGAGACGTAGATTGAGTCGCCTAACCAAGCTAACCGATAGGCCCGTGCTGAAGAACATTATCATTCAGCTACTAGTTTTTCTTTTCTCCACTTCCGGAGTTTTCCTAAAGCTGGCCTCCAATACTCCTACTTTTTCCCCTCTCTTTATTTTGTATTACTGCGTTGCCATTGCCGTTCTTTTTATTTACGCCGTTTTTTGGCAACAGATTCTACGCATAACCAATCTGTCCGTAGCCTACAGCCATCGTGCCACTTCCTCCATTTGGGTTCTGATAAACTCGGCAGTCATATTTCACGAGCAGATTAAACCCGTAACTATCATTGCCGTTTTACTGATTGTTACAGGCATCGTGTTGGTCTCTCTGGATGAAGCTCAGTCGGACAAAGACAAAGGGCACGGAAAGACCACCTCAAATAAGGAAAACCCCCACAGCACTGCGGAGGTCAACCTATGAAATTATTTCTAACCGCCACAACCGCCGTAACTATTGAAGCTGCCTATGTAATGGTTGCTGGAGTGATCATATTAACCGTCTCTTCACAAATACTTCTAAAAGTAGCGGCGGGAAAGACATATACGTCTTTCTATAAACAATACTTGAATTTTCCGGTCATAGCTGCATACATAATGTTGTTTGCGTCAACTTTTTTAAACACGCTCGTTTTTCGTCTTATTCCGCTGTCTTATTCCCCCATTTGGAACAGCATTAGTTTTGTGCTGCTCAATGTTATTTGTGTCTTATTTTTTAAAGAAAAAATGACGCTGCTTAAGCTGATTGGCTTGACCCTAATAACATCCGGCATCCTGCTCTTTATGTTTTTAGGGTAAGTTATTCCAAGCCCGTTATTAGAATTAACTTTGAATAACTTTAGGCCAGTCCCCGCAGGAATTCCGCCAATACAGCGTTGTCCTCAGTTGCAATTATCACGTGCGCTTTGCGCGTAGAACTATCCGTAACGTCACTGTTCCAAATATCTTCCGGTTCAAAGAAAGATCGAACCACCATATCGGGATATGTTGCGCAGAATTTCTGTAGGCGCAAACAATCATCGGTGTTGAAGGCAAAGCGGACTGCGGAAAAACGTTTATGCGGTGAAACAATCATATCCCGAGCCTCTCCTACCGCCGCCTGAATTACCATTTTCACAAAATCATAACCGGTTGACCCCTGAACTAAATCCGAACCTATGAAGTCACCGGCCATTCTTGCACCAATTTCTATAATTCGCGGTTCTCCATCAGCATTGAGACGAAATTCCGCATGTGCGGCCCCGTTGCGTATATACAATGCAGACAAACCTTGCTTGATTACCTTTGTAATGTTTAGAAATGTCTCGTCTGAAAGTTCAGCAGGTTGTACATGCGCAACTTCAATAAAATGAGGTTCGTCTGTAGTGTATTTTTTTGTTATTTGCAGAATGCTGTGTTCTCCGTTATATGAAACAGATTCACAACTGTACTCATCACCCTCTATAACGCTCTCAATCAAAGCACATTTCTCGAAAGAAACACTTTGTGCTTCTCTAATTGCCCGCTCCAATTCAAATCGTGTCCTAACCAGAGATACCGCTCGGCTTCCAGAACGATCCGTAGGCTTGACTATGAGCGGAAATCCCACATCGACAAGTTCCGTCAATATAGAGTTGAATTCACTCTCTTGGCCGATATCATCCACTGACACTCGTTTAAAAAAAGGCACGCTGACTGCATGAGTAGCCAATGCCCGACGCATTGCGTATTTGTTGGTAGCAATTAGCTCTGTCTCCTCAGGATTAGAAGGCAGCCCTAGTTGCCGTGCCAGATAATTCGCTGTAATCGCTGCCAGATCAGAGCCTATAGTCACAACTCCCAAGGGTTTTAATTGTCGACATATCTCGAGTATTTGATCTTTCTCTACAATACTAATCGGGTAAAAACGATCTGCATATTCTGCGCCAACGGCCCCCTCTGCCCAGGCAAAGACATGCGTTTCATATCCCAGTTCGGCGGCCTTTAAGATAAGCGGCAACTGGAAAGCATTTGCGCCGATAATAACCAGTCTCTTAACATCACCTGTGTTTTGATTCTGCGTCTGCATGCTGATCCTCCGTAATTTCCCCGGTCACTTTGGCTTTTACTGCTCTAGATACCTTGCGAAGACAGTACACTTTTCTAACCAGATACACAAATATTAACATTAACAGCGCTACGCAAGAGATTAAGATAGATTCCCTCAAATACGGCGTCCGGTATGTCAACTCAATACTGTGTGCTCCGGCAGGCAACAGCAAGGCGGTGTGAATTCCATTTGCTCGCATAAGAGTCGCTTCGGCCCCATCCACCCTGGCTGTCCAGCCTTTGCTGTGAGGTATAGCAAGTACGAGTATCTTATCGCTCGGTGCAGAGAATGTTCCGCTAATACGATCCCCGATTATCTCAACATTCTCCAGCACATGCTCTTGCCTGCTTTGCGCTCCCTTTTCATACAGACCGACCTTTTCAGATATCAAATCGACCGATCCTAAGCAAAAAGTTCCCTCGCGAGGAAGCGAGACGGTGATCTTTTCCCCTTTACTAAGATCCTCACCGAGATAGATCGTATAGTTGCGCTGACCTACTGAATACAGGTTCGTCGGGCTCAGTATGGCAAACTGGCTCACATAAGGCCCTCGCTTGACGATTGTCTGCCAAATGATGAAGCCTTTATCCTGGATCTCAAAGTCCTTCAATCTCAAATACGATGGTCCGGTTGAATCCTCAGGCACTATCAATTCTAAAACGCCCTTATTCTGGTACATCGTTCCATCAGGCTTAGCTTCAACATTGCTCCAGTTATACTCTAAATCGCTGAATACAGTAATCGTGTCACGTAATTTAGCCTTCTGTATAGACGGCTCAACTCTGGCCACGTCGGCATCTTCCAACGCTACACTGAACAGCAGATTATTCTGATAATCTACCGGATTCATATTCTCCAATTCAGATATCCTGGCATACATATCATAAGCATATCCCAACGGTACGCTATACTGACTTTTATAAATATTGACCTCACGACCTTGTACCTCTGTTTTTTTATATAATTCATAGTTGTCGGGAATAGGGCTTCGGTCGTTACTATATCGGCATAAATATTTCACATTGTTAAGAAAATTAAGAGCTGCTCGATTACCAAACCCATAAAACACATTCATATTAAACAGATCCACATTTTCCAAATTTGTAAACAGGTCAATATATTGGCTATCCCTAACACCATAGGCTGAGGTAATCCCATAGAACCAATCTATTAGAGATAGATTAGCTTCACTAATGTAGGCATTACTACGGGCCACTCTGTAAAATGAATTGTCCTTTACTTTTTTTATCGCACTGGCAGGCGATTTGCGCATATCACTCATAAATTTGCCACGATCGACGAACTCGCTTTTATAGTCCATCCCCGGTTCGGCAAAAGTTAAAAAGCAGACACCTAAGATACTGCACATCACTGTCGCAGTAAGAACAATCCGGCCAAGCTTTATCCGTTTCCTTAAAACCGGAAGATTGACAAAAGCAATGGCAATACCTACAAGTAGGAAGGAAAATGCTCCGAACCAGGTAACTGCCTTTCCGTTCACATTCGCTACGAGATAGGCTGCCGCATAGACCAGCGATATTCCGGAGGTCACTAATATTTGCTTCCGGCTCAATTTCAGCAGGTGGGGGGCATAACCGGTAATTACCCATGCAACAACAAGAGAAAAGGCATAAGACCATCGGTTACCAACACTTGTTAATCCGTTCAGTAAGTAACCGAAAATCGGGAAAATCAACGCAATCGTTGTAAGTAGTACGGTTATAATTAGTGGCCGGGTCTTCCTATTCCGCCACTTGCTTAGAAGAGCAACAAAACAAAATGCAAATAGAACCGGTACCCCCAACGCTATCCAATAACCTAGATTTTGAGACGGTAAAAAGAGATAGTAAAAAAATTTTATAAGATGCCCGTCGCCATAATCCAGTAAACTCGGTGTGGCTATATACGAAGTCCCTCGCGCAGAGCGTGATAATGCGTATACTCGTGGTATAACAAACGGTGCCGCAAGGGCAACTCCGGCCAAAAAAGACACCGCTGAGCGAAAAAACAATGAGATGAATTCCAAGACTTTCCGTTTTTTGCTGTAAATAAAGTAACGTATAACTGCATATGGTAAAACAAAAAAGGTGTTTATATATAAAAAGTAGTAGCTGAATGATGTGGATAGAAAAACTGTCAGTATGAATACGCCATATTTATTTTCTTGTATGATTTTCTCTATCCCGTACAGAAGTAGCGGCAAATATACTACTGCCGAAATGAAATATGGATGTCTGAAACCAAGATAGAAAGCATATCCGCTACAGGCATATGTAAGCGATCCCATAAGCAACGACCAGTGAGTGGCCTTACGATAATGTCCATAGACTGACAACGCGACTCCGGCAAAGTACATGCGTAAAATAATGATTCCCGGGTATACGTATTCGACCGTTCTCTCTGTGGTAATTAGGCTACCAAGAAAATTAAAGATATCACTGTACCAAATAGACAAAGCTTCGTGTGTATCAATGCCAAGGCCATATTGAAGATTCATTGTCGGGAGAGCAACACCGCCGCCAAATAAATTTCTGATAATATTACGCAACCAACGACCGGAATATATGAGATTTGTTCCATGCAATGGGATACCATCCAGTCGCCAAATAAACGATTTATTGTAATAAAGGAACACACCGATCAAGAAAAGCACTACAGAAAAAAACAATGATGTGTATTTAATATAGAAATCTATATATCTTGGTTTCTTAATCAGCAAAGTGCTTTTCTGCATTACATTTACGCTTTCCTTTTATTGAAAAACCATACTGTCCGGATCAAATAAATCAAGTATCATAGACTGTCCCATCTCGTCTGTAATCTTAAGCGTATCGCGGATAAACCTAATATCGTCCTTAAGGGCAGAAGTGTTTTCTGCAGATAAATAAATTTTGGCAAATTGCTGCTTCAGGGTGCCTGTTGATTCTACCCTATCACCAACATGAAGAAGCTGTACCAGATTAAATACATTTGGTAAGTTTTTTATCTCGTTTATGCCCTCAATTTTTGAAATTAATCCCGCACTCAATACAACAACAATAGAACAGTGTGGTGTGGAAAAATCAGGATTATCCAGTTCCCTTAAATCCCAACCCGTATACTCCCCCGTCAATGCGTAACGAACATGCATCGATACCTGATCGACACCACTTGCATGCTTAATTACGAGATATCCCGCACTTCCACTGAGCCTAAACCCCATCTCAAATACAACTATTTGATTTTCCACCACAAATCCTTGAACAAAAAAGCTCCCGTTTTTTATCTCCAGATCAGATATCATAGCCTGTAATTTAGGAACTAAAGTTGTTAAGCATAGCTGTGTATATTTTGATGGAAAAAAATATACAATCGGTAGCGGTGCTTTACCATACTGGGAGTCGCTTGACAATCGATCTGCCATAGCGGAAAGACTTAAATAGCCATTCTGGACGGTATAGTACATATATATGTCGTCGCCGTAGATATATTCCTCTACAAGATATTGGCGTGTCGGCGAGGTATCAATAGCATATTTTATCGCCTGTTCTAATTCGGCCGCCCTATGAACGACTGTGATACCTCGATTGCTGTAACTGTCAGCAGGTTTAACAATGATCGGAAATTGAATTTTGTCATATTGTTTCGGATCAGAAAAAAGTTCAAACGGGACGTCCGTAGCTGCATTAATTCCATGTTTCCTACAGTTAGCCTTAAAGTTGATCTTATTCATGGTAGCTTGTAGTTGCTCAACAGTGGCATAGAAAGGGAGATTCAACCTTTGACACACTCTTGCACATGGTCCTAATACAATGTCAGCATATCCCGTAAACACCCCGTCTACATCTTCCCTTATTGCTAACTCATAGATCGCATCTTCATCCAAAACACTTACATCATATGATTTGTCTGCAAAGGCTTTCGCCGGCGCATTAAGAATATAATCAGTACAAATTGTATAGACTCCCATCGCCTTAGCGGCTTCAATGATATGGCCAACCAAAGTCGTCCCGCCCAATATCAACAATTTCTTTCCCTTTAGATCCAATCTCTCGCACCTCGCATTCAACATCATACAGGGTCATTCATCTGATCCATACTTACTCAATCTATCCCTCTGTGACCTTTATGAGAGTATTAGAAAATCTCGATACCATGCCCCTTCTACGCACCAGTTTACTGTTCACATCATCGCTTCTCTCTAAGCCGTCTGGATGATAGCACCTATCATCGTCTATGTCAAAAACAGGAAACAGGAAACGCGACTGGAAACGCAACCGCAAGAGTGACGCAAGAGCGCACAAGAGAACAAGACGTGAACAAGACGCACGAGACCTAACATCAACGTCAACCTACAAAAGTTAATTGCGCCTCACGAATAACGTAGGCAAGACGTGGTAACTGTGACAAGGACACCGCAATCAGTCCTCAAGGGGGAATCTGTAGTCCAAACCGAACTCGTCGCGCATGGCAATGAACTCCCTCTGGATGGATTCACTCAGGGGGACTCCTTTATCTTTGCGATACTGCGAGAACAGCCACTCTTTCTCACCCGCGGTATAGATACGCTCCGCACCGGGAACTTTGTCAGAAGCCCTCAGATCGCGGCAGATATTGCCGGTCGTCTTCCTGAAGGTGTCCAGCCCCATGAAAAACTCAGGATTGATAACAAAGAAGAAATGGCCTAGGCGGTACATCGTGG
>JAAZJE010000091.1 GCA_012800515.1 Clostridiaceae bacterium | reverse complement strand
CCGACCCGTGGCATTACTGCTGGCTGTCTTTCAGCGGAGCGCTGGCGACGGAATTGCTGGTGAAATGCGGCTTTATCGCGCTGGGGCGAAATCGGCGGCCGGTCTTCCCTTTTCCGCGACCGGACTTCGGACGGGATATGCTGGAACTGGCGACCGGCACGGATCCGGCGGTTGAACTGATGGGCGACGCTCTCAAATCGGCGCAGGCGCATCTGCTCTTTGCGGACTTGGTGAATGCCTGGCAGCCCGCGCCGGTCAAGAGCACGCCGCAGAAAATCGTTGAGAGCGCGATGCGTGAAATGGAGTACAATTTCTCAGCCCCGATCCTGATTCAAGAAATGGCCGAGCACTACTCATTGGATCGCAGTCATTTTTACCGATTATTCATGGAAGAGACCGGGCGCTCACCGCAACTCTATCTGCGCGAATGCCGATTGGCCAATGCCAAGTCCATGCTGCGCCACAGCCGGATGAATGTTTATGAGATCGCGGCGGCCTGCGGTTATGAAAGCCCGTCCGCTTTCACGAGAATGTTCAAAGCCGAGACGGGAATGACCCCGCTGGCCTGGCGGCGGGCACAGACGTAGAGAGTAGCAAACGCGGACATAAAAGACTCAACATTTGGTCAAAGGTACGACGGCGTGTTAAAGTAGTGGGCGTATGTGCGAAATGAGGTGTTTATGAACCGGAAGAATGACAGTATGCCCGGCGACGAAGGACCGTCGGTCAGTATTATTGTTCCCGTATACAATACCGAGGAGTACCTGCGGGAATGTCTCGACTCGCTGGTGAATCAGACGCTGGCGCCGTCCGGCTGTCTGGAATTGATTCTCATTAACGACGGCTCCAAAGACACAAGCGGCGCGATCTGTGACGAATATGCCGCCGAGCACGCCTGGGTAAGGGTCATCCACCAGGCGAATGCCGGTCAGGCCGCCGCCCGAAATCGTGGTCTGGACATCGCCCGCGGCGAATATATCACCTTTGTCGACAGTGACGACTGGGTCGACCTTGACCACATGGAGCGCCTCCTGCAAAAAGCGCGGGAGACCGGAGCCGCGATGGTGGAAATCGGAGCTTTGGAACATTATCCGGGCGGTGAGGTGTATTACAGCCCCATCGGAGCGACGCCGACGGATAATATGCCGCCCGCCGTCTGGACAAAGATGTGCCGCCGCGAGCTGATCGGGGATCTGCGTTTCCCGGTCGGTCTTTGGTACGAAGATCTTGCCTTTTCACATGCTCTGACCCTGCGGCTGCCCGAAAACGGGAGGGTGGATTTTCCGGAACTGACTTATCATTCGCGCCGCCGCGCCGGATCGACAATGTACAATGTCAATGTCAGAAAGAATCTGGATATTCTGCGCATTTTCGATATTATGGACGAATATACCGCCGAATATACCGCCGATCCGCAGCTCGATGAGGAGCAACGTGTGGAGCGCCGACATCTCTATGCCAGCCTGTTGCTCAGCCATGTTGCCCAGACGACTCTGAACCGGGTTGCCGCGATGCCGCGATCTGAGGAGCGCCGTTGGGTCGGCGAGCTGATTCGCGCCTATGTTCCGCTCCGCCTGCCCGACTGGAAAACACACCCCTCCTATAAGGAATTCGACTTCAATCGCCGCTTAATTATCCGTCTCAACCTCGCCGGTTTTGCGCAGATTTCACGCCTGCTCATAGCGGCAAAGCAGTTCTTTACGCGCCCGCCCGGTCGGGAAAAATTTCGCCCGGCGGTAACGGAGAATAAATGACGGAACGCAGTGTAAAAGAAAATACCGCCGCGGCCCCGTCCGCCCTGCCGCCGCGGATCGGTTCGCTGCGGGATAACGCGATTTACAAGACCATACTAAACGTCTTCAACCTGCTGATTCCTCTGCTGGTCACTCCGCATATAACCGGCCTTCTGACCGCCGAATTCTACGGTCTGTATAATCGTGCTTTTAACGAATTCCAGTACTTCTTTATTTTGGGAGCTTGTGGCATCTACGCATACGGTGTCCGGGAGATGAGCCGGGTGCGCAATGATCGCGCCGCGGTCAGCCGAGTCCTGACCAGCCTGTTCGTGATCAGTATCGGCACCAATTTCATTGCCACGGTACTCTATATCGGCTTTTTCCTGCTGCGCTCCGCTCCCGGCGAGGCCTCGGTTTATGCTGTTTTTATCATTCAGATGCTCAGTAATGTCTTCTATCTCGAATTTGCCAACGAGGCCATGGAGAACTATCGTTTCATCACGCTGAAGACGATACTGATCCGCCTGCTCTATCTGGGTTCAATTTTTCTCTTTGTCCGCCGTCCGGGGGATCTGATTCCCTATGCCATGGTTATTTCTCTGACCGTCCTACTGAACAATCTGATCAGCTATGTTTATTTGCGCCGCCGCTTGCCGTTTGCCTGGCGGAATATCGAAGTACGGCGTCATATCAAGCCGCTCCTGGTGGCACTGCTCCTGACCAATGTGGAGATGCTCTTTGCCCAAAGCGACAAAACAATCCTCGCCCCCTTTGTCGGCGACATATCGGTCACGGAATATAATGTTCCCTATACTTTGGCGGGGAGCATAGCCTCCGTTCCGCTGGCCATGGCAACGGTGGCAACCCCGCGCCTGGCGAATCTGATCGGCGAGAAAAAGCACGACGAATATCGCGCGACGCTGAATTCGGCGGTGGAATCCTATATGGTCCTGATGGTGCCGATAGCGTTCGGTCTGGCGGTGCTGGCGCCGGAAATCATGGAGTATTTCACTAAAGGGAAGTACGCGTATGTCTGGCCGATCATGGCCGTGACCTCATTGTCGCGGATTGTCTATGCCTATCAGATAATCATGAGCCACCTCATTCTCTATGTGAACCGGATGGAAAAACAGCTGACAATAATGTTGCTGATCTGCGGGGTGATAAATGTCGGTGTGGATCTTGCGTTGGCGGCACTGGGGGCAGCCACGCCGATCAGTCTCATGCTAACCACGATCGGTGCTATTCTGCTTTTTGTTGTCATAGGCAAGATCTACACGACTAGGCGCGGAATGCGCTATCGCCT
>JAAZJE010000007.1 GCA_012800515.1 Clostridiaceae bacterium | reverse complement strand
TATTTGCGCGCCGCAAAGGAAACGGCCATATCCATCCAGGGGGACCAACCGGTTTCCCGGTCGGGCACAACGAATTTCGGCGCCGTCGTCGCACTGGTCAGCCGTCCGGGTAAGCCTCCCTTTCCGCCGAAGCCTTTCTTCCCGCGGAAGCCTGTCCGACGCGGTTGCGCGGCGACCAACTCCTCCATCAGAACGGGATAATCCGCGCCCACGGCATTCCAAAACCGCTCCCATTTGACATCTAGATCGGGCGCGTCCGGACGGGTCGCAAAGGCCGACGACAGAGTTTCGTCCGGGCGACGCGGGCTCACCGGCTCCGGTTCCGCCGCCAACAGCTCGATAACCCGCGCCCGGGCAAAATCCGGTCGCGGCAGGGCGAGATCAAAGAAAATCCTGGCGTCGCGATCGCTTGTATCCTCATCGGGCTCAGTCGCCGCACCGGACGGAGCGGCACCAGCCACCGGCAGAGTCGAATCTTCCGGACGCCGGGGAACAACGAGCTTGAGGATAACTTTTAAATTATGATAGGCCTGTTCGAGTAGAAAAACGGTGGACGGACCTCTGTCGGGGTCGAGTTCGAGCAACAGACGATCCGCTTCGCGACGACCGGCCTCGATACGCGCCATCAGATTGCGCTCTTCGGGATAAGCCAGATCATTCAGCAAGAGATTCCACGAGGCGGCCCGCCCGGAATTGAGGGTGTCTTCCAGCCGTTCGCGAGTCAGCAAATTCCCCTCCAGCATACGCAACCTACCGGTCACATAGCCGTAAGCGGGGTCTTCACGGCGAAGCGCCGCATCTGCTGTCGCATATCCGGATCTCATCCCTGCTCTTCTCCTCGCAAAATTCCGTCAATCTCGGGAGTCAACTGCCCGGCCCGGCGCGCCAGCCATTCTTCGTTGCTGTAGTCGAAGCGAATCGCGCCGATAATTAGCTTGAGACCGCCCGTGAACGGCGAGCCTTCATCAACGGCCTCGACCTTCGTTCGGCCTTTGGAACGCAGATACTCGAGTAGAGGCTCATAAAGAGCGTAATCAACCGCGGCCAGAGTCAGGCCGACGGGAGTATCGGGCTGTGCGGCAAATTCCGCCGCCAGCTCCTCCCGGTCGAGCAGACGCTTGTAGGCCGCTAGTTTGGTCGCCGGGTCGCGCTGCGCCAATTCGGCCGCCGCCGAGGTAAAAACCTTACCGATCCACTCCTGGCGCCGCGCCAACAGACTCTTGCGCTCTTCGAGAGCCAGATTGGCCCGCTCCCGAGTCAGCAATTGCCGTCGTTGCGTTTCCAGACGCTCACGCAGTCCGCGCTCTTCCGCCTCAATCCGCTCGTTCTCGCGGCGATCCGACTCGGCGCTCGCCGCACGCGCGGCGTCCAGCAAGGCCTCGGCCTCACGCTCGGATCGGGCGGTCAGCGCCGCCTTTACCTTGTCTAAACCGGACATGGCTACGCTCACCTAAATGATAAAGAAGATCGTCATCATCGAGGTCAGCAAGGCGAAGATCGCGTAGGTCTCGACCATGGCGGCCATAACAACCGCCTGCGCCTGCGATTCGGGACGCTTGCCGACCAGCATGACGCCCGACGTGGCCACCCGCGCCTGCAGGAGCGCGGATTTGTAGCCGACTACCATCATCGGCAGACAGGCCGCCAGGACGAGGAAGCCCTGCACCATGGTCAGCGTCACGGGATTGCCGCCCAGGTAGCCCATACGTACCATCAGGATGAACCAGGTCATCAGACCGTAGATTCCCTGCGTACCGGGCAGCGCCTGCAACAGAAGCAGCTTACCGTACTTGCTGGGATCCTCGGTCAGGACGCCCGCCATAGCCGTACCGACATTGCTGACTCCCTTGGCCGAGCCGATTCCGGTGATCGTTGCCGTCAGCGTCCCCGCCAACAGAGCGATGACATTGCCGTTGAACAGGTTCGAAAACAACTGCGTCAAAAAATCTCCAAAATTCACTTTATTTCTCCTTTTCGGATGTTAATTGTTTTCTATATATTTCGTGAAGCGGGCGTAACGAGTCCGCAGGGGCTCGACAACCGGCTTCAGTTCTTTCAACTCGTCCTGCGGCGCATCTTCAATATCCACGTGCCGGGGGCGCAGAGCCAAAGGCATCCAGGCGCGCCCGCCGCCGGTAAAGAATTTGCCGAAAAATTCCACATACTGCAGTCGGGCCGTATGCACATAGGCACTCAGCACCGACAAGGCGACATTCAGCAGATGTCCGAAAGGCATCACCACCAGGAAGACAATCACGCCCGGTATAGTCAGGCCCATCATGGTGCCCAAAATATTCACCACCATGGCAATGACACTGGTCGACAGCGTCAGGGCAAGGATACGGGTATAGCTGATCAGGTCGCTGAAGTAGTTGATCGCGCCGTACAGCGTCCCCAAACCGCTTATCAGTCGTTTGATCGGATTATAGGTATCGCGATTCGAAAACAACAGCAGAACCAGCGCTCCGGTCGCCAGCAGGACAAGTCCCGCCGTGGAGATCCAGCCGCCGAGCAAATACAGCGCCCCTCCGACCAGGATAAAAATCCAGGCAAGAGGATCACAGATCGCCCCGGCAATATCGCCTATCGACCATAAGTTATACACCTTAAGAGCCAGTCCGACGACAATATGCAGCATACCGGCGGCGACGCTGAAAATCACCATGTTGACCGGTTTGGCCATCGGATCGAACAGCAACGTCGGGAAATGGACGGTTTCGCCCGAAAGTACCGAGATAAAGTTGCCGAAAAAGCCGCCGAAACACAGTCCGAAGAACATCGAGACGATGCCGCACTGCATAAACATCTGACACATCGCCCGTAGCGTGCCGCGCACTTTAAAACGATACAACAACAGAGCGCAACCCAGAGCCAGTAACGCGCCGTAGCCGACATCGCTGTACATCATGCCGAAAATAAGCGCGTAGCATACACCCATAGCCGGGGTAGGATCTACTTCGGCGGCGTGCGGCATACTAAACATCCGCGTCACCTCGGCATAGGGTTGCAGTAACGGGTGGTTATAAATCCAGGTCGGCGTATCTTCGGCGTCGTCGGCCGGAGCATTCTCCACCGCAACCGTGAATTCCGCCGTCAATTCATCCTTAACTTTCTCATACAAATGCGCCGGCACATAACCGCGCAACATAAATGCCCGTTCGCCGGTCAGTGTATCCGCCTCCGCCGCCAGCCGCTCCGCCTCATGGCGCAAAGCATCGGCCAACAGCGCGAAAGCCCGCTCCATCAGCGCGATTAGTTTGCACTCTTTTTTAACCTCTTCCAAAGCTGTCGCTAAGCGGCTTTCTCTTTCCCGCAAAGCTGTCAGTTCGTCGGCGTAGGTGAATCGTCCGGGAAGTTCGGGACTCCGGACAAAACCGATCTGCCTGACCGCCTGCAGCGCCGCCGGCATGTCCTCCGGTGTCGCGACCAGCGCCGCCCGGGTCGCCGGACGCTCCGCCGTGTCGTAGTCCAGAGGCAAAAGATGTGCCGCCGATTCGTGCGCGTCGAGCATGATCCGCGCGGCGGCAAATGTTTTCGGATTGGCAAAGGAGCCGGTCACAATACGCACCCGCTCCGACTGATAATGCTGTAATTTGGGATCCAAATCGACCCAGATAGCGTTTTGCTGCTGTTCTAATTGCAGGGCGGCGATTTCCCGTTCCAACTGCTCCCGATCGCGTAACAAATCGCGCAGATGCTGAGCTTGGGTGAGCAAATCATCGCGACGATCCAACACACTCTCAAAAGCGGCCAGATTCACCTTCGGGCGACTCGGAAAGAGCCCCTTCTTAGTCTCATTCAAGCGCTGACAAACCGGAAGCAACTCCTCCAACTGATCCGCCTCGCGATTCAAAGCATCGAGTTCGCGGCGCACGGAAGCGGCGCGTTCCTCAATATCAACTGACGCAGCGGCATCGCCGCCGATTCGCTCCGCCAATTCCCGGCTGAGCTCGGCCTGCAGTTCCGCGTCGGCGCGCACTTCAACGGCGCCCAAAGCGGCCAGACGGTCTATAATCTCCCGTCGCTCACTCAGGAGACCGACCAGGCGGAAGCGTTCCATCGTGACAACACTCATTGTCCGCTCCCCAGTTCGACAACCCGCTCAACCGCCGCGACCAACCGCCGCTCGGCGGCGCGATCGATCGCCGCCAGACCGTCGGCCAACTGCCGCGCGGCGGTATCCGCCAGCTCGGATCTGAGCCGCTCGGTCTCCGCTGCGTGCTCCGTTTCCAGAGCCCGCAAGCGTTCCGCCGCGATTTCCGCCCGAGCCTGACGCTCCCGATCGGCCTGCGCCGTCAAAGCCGCCGCCCGGTCACGGGCCGCCTGCACAATATCCTCGGCCTGCTGCTCAATCGCTAAGATTAAATCCAAAACTTCCTGCTGCAATTCGCACTCTTTCTATCAGGCTTCGCCCAAACGTCGCACCCGTTCCGGTGCGCTTCTGAATAGAATGCCAAAGATTCCGACGGCAGTCAATAACATATATCCGCAATAAATGACTATCCAACCCGTATAACTCGGTATAGTAAAGTAGCGGATCAAGTAAGTCAGACCGACCCCTACTCCTGCTAACAAAAAGCTGATGCCCATGGCAATCAGGTAATTTATGTTGCTCTTGGCTGCCATCTGCTCATTGGTCCACTCCAGATACGGACGACGCAGATCGATATAAAGGCCGACCGCATTCACCGAGAGACTGGCCAGAATGAAAATGATGAGGCAGGGCAACCAAACGCTCAGCGGCAGGGGTAGAATAGCCATAATCATGAATAGAAATGCGGCGATTGTGACCAGAGAGACGAACTGGCCGATGGCGAGCTTGGACAGCACAATATCGGAAGCGCGGAGCGGCAGGAGCTTGAGGATATAGTAGGCGTTGCCCTCGCGCGACACCGCGGTCGAGGCAATGCCGTTCATCGCGGCGATAAAAAATGCGAAGCAGAGCACGGACATTAAAATAATCCAGCCGGACTGATTGAGAAATTCGGATGAGCCTAGGGCCGAGCCGATTATATCCTGTAAGGAAAAACCGCCTTCTTCCTTTTCCATCTGCGAAAGGGAAATGCCGCCGGAGACGATCATGATGATCGGAACCAGCAATGAAGGCAGAATCAGGTTGAGGAAATAGGTCGGACTGCGGAAGAGAGTGCGCCACTCCTTGAGCAAAAGTTCGCGTCGGGCCGAGCCGCGTTCTCTGAGCCGGCTCTTCTCGCGATCAGACAGCGCACGCCGTTTGGAGGGCGTCGTGCCGACACCGAGGACACCGGGAAAATAGATTTTCGCGGCCAGGGCGAAAACTATTACGGTTGTCCCGACGGCGATTAGAATCAGCAGGAACAAGTTGAGAATCTGTTCGCCGACATTCGGCGCGGCAATCGCCCGGGCGCCGAAGAAGCCGCCGGGGAAATAGCGACCGACAAATTCCAGGGCGCCGACCGTTACCGACCCCGTGGGCATGACACCGTCATCGCTCATCGCGGAGCCCATGAAGCTACCATACAGACCCATGGCGATACCGCCGAGCATCACGATACCGTTGATGATCATCGACATCAGATCCTTGTTCCGGGCAAAGCGGAAAAAGCGCATGATCAGCATCGAAAATATACTGGAGGTCGCCAGCGGCACCACCATCAAAAAGAAAAC
>JAAZJE010000090.1 GCA_012800515.1 Clostridiaceae bacterium | reverse complement strand
TATTTTGCGACGGATAGCGCAAAATAGCAAATGAACAAGCCTTAGAAGAACTCTTCCGTCAGGAAATCCCGCAAATCGTCCGCCAGACCGGCCACGGGAGCGGTCGAAACCGCCGCGTCGCCTTCCGTCTCCGTCGCGATCGCCCGATTCAGAGCGCCCAGCATTTCCTCGCGGGTAAAGTGCGCCCCCTGGAAATATTCCGGCAAATTAGCAAAAAAGTCGGCCTGTAGTGCATCCGTCTCCACGCCGGCGTCTTCGACCCTTCCGCGTTCGACCTGGAACTGTAGCTTAATGCCGCCCCAGGGAAAACGCCGCTCTGCGCTGATATCGAAAGGCAGACTGCGCCCGAGGCGCCAATCCCAGGAAGCAAAGAATTCGCGCCGCCGTTCGATCATGGCCTCCGCGTCGGGATGCAAATCCGTCGGCCGCAATTCGCGGCACGGCACGGCATACACCTCGGCAAAGGCCGCGAGCATCGCCTCCCGCACCCGTTCCACGTCAATCGTCTCATCCAGCTCGCTTAGATTGACCACCCGGGAACGCACCGACTCGATACCCTTACCGGCCAGCTTCGCCGGCGCCGCCTTCAGATAGCGGGCCAAATCTTCCGTATCCGTGCGAATCAATATCGTTCCGTGATGATAACAATTATCCCCGGTCTGATAAAAAGCATTACCGGAGAATTTACGTCCTGATATAGTTACATCGTTACGACCACTCGGAACAGCATCGATTCCCAAGCGACCCACAGCTTCGACCAAAACGGATAACTGCCGCTCGACGCTGTAATCGGCGCGACGGGCAATAAAGGTGAAATTCACATTTCCCAAATCATGAAAGACCGCTCCGCCGCCGGACAGACGCCGCGCTACCTTGCCGCCGTCCGCCTCCAGCCGCTCGACCCGGCACTCATTCCAGGCGTTCTGATTGCGCCCGATCACGACCGTGCGATGATTGCGCCACAAATAAAGGATCACGCTGTCCTCCGGAACATTCAACAGGAGGAACTCTTCCAGCGCTATATTCCGCCACGGATCGGTCCCGGCGGTGGAAATAGTAAAAATCTGCTTAATCATATTGTCTCATCACGGAAGAGGCGGCAGTCGCCCGCCGCCCCTTATTGTTGCTTTGTTTCCCGCCGAAGCGGACCGTACTCTCGCGCCGTGCAAGCGACACGATGTAAGTACTCTACTGACGTAGCCGAACTACTCCGCTTCCGGCTCGGTGTAGCGCAGAATCGGATTGCGTGCGGCCGTCGTCTCGTCCGGGCGTCCGATGACGGTCGTCCGCGGCGCCTGCCGCAGACTCTCGGGATCCGAATCGACCCGGGAACGAATCTCGCGCAACGCTTCGATCATCATGTCCAGCGTCTCCCGAGATTCCGTCTCGGTCGGCTCAACCATGAGCGCTTCCTTAACGTTTAGCGGGAAATACATCGTCGGCGGGTGTATCCCCTTCTCCTGAATCGCCTTGGCGATATCCATCGCAGTGATTCCGTACTCCTGCCGCAGAGGCTCGATGGTCAGAACGAACTCATGCATATAGGGCCCGGGCACCGAGATGTCGTAATAATCCCTGAGCCCTTCCGCCATATAGTTGGCGTTCAACACCGCGGTCAACGCCGCCGCGCGTATTCCGGCCTTGCCCAGGCGCAGAGCGTAGGCGTAGGCCTTGAGCGTCACCAGGAAGTTCCCGTAGAAGCTGCGCACCCGGCCGATCGTCTTCTCCGGCACTTCAAGATCGTAGACATATTCGCCGTCCTCACCCTTCCGGGCAATCGGCATATCGTGCGGCAGAAACTCGGCCAGGAAAGCCTTGCAGCCGACCGGACCGGAGCCCGGGCCGCCGCCGCCGTGCGGGGTGGAGAACGTCTTATGCAGGTTAAGATGCACCAGATCAAAGCCCATGTCGCCGGGCCGCGCCACGCCCATAACCGCGTTCAGGTTCGCCCCATCATAATAGTTGAGTCCGCCGGCCTCATGCACCAGCGCGGTAATCTCCTCTATATTCGGGTCGAAAATTCCCAGCGTATTCGGGTTGGTCAGCATCAGTCCGGCCGTCTTCGGTCCGAGCACCTTTTTCAGCCCATCGAGGTCGACACCGCCGGCTTCGTTAGAGGGAATATTCACCGTCTCAAAGCCGGCCATCGCCGCCGAAGCCGGATTCGTGCCGTGGGCCGAGTCGGGAACGATAATCTGCGTGCGTTCGCTGTCGCCGCGATCCTCATGATAGGCCTTGACCATCAGCAGAGCCGTGAACTCGCCGTGCGCGCCGGCGGCGGGCTGGAACGTCATCCGATCCATCCCGGTAACCGCGGCCAGGAATTTCTCCGCTTCGACCAGAGCCTGCAGACAGCCCTGAACCGTATCAATCTCCTGCAGAGGGTGAATCTGCGTAAAGCCGGGCAGCGAAGCCAGCTGATCGTTTATAATCGGGTTGTATTTCATTGTACAGGAACCGAGCGGATAGGGGCCGTCATTCACGCCGAAGCTGCGCCGCTCGAGGGCGGAATAGTGCCGATTGATATCCGGCTCGCCCATCTCGGGCAGAGGTAGCTCCAACGTCCGGCGCATTTCGGCCGGCAACTCGTATTTCGGCACATCCGGGGCCGGAAGCACGTAGGTCCGGCGACCGGCTACACTTTTTTCAAAAGACAGTTGCATTATCCGACCTCCCGCAAAATATTAACCAATTCATCCATATCCTCGCGCGTTACCGTCTCGGTGCAGCACCAGACCATGCCGCCGTCGGCGAGCGGATACCCGCCCAGGATATCGTGCTCCCGTAAAACGGCGTTGATCTTTTCACCGGAGATCGGCGCGTCGGTCACGAACTCATGGAAGAATTCTCCGTCAAAACGCAGGCTCCAGCCCGGCAGTTCAGCCAGACGGGCGGCCAAATAATGAGCCTTGGAGAGCGACAGCTCCGCCACTTCGCGCAACCCCTGCGGTCCCATCACGGTCAGGTAGACCCCGGCACGCAGAGCGCACAGCGCCTGGTTCGAGCAGATATTGGACATGGCTCTTTCCCGCCGTATATGCTGTTCACGCGCCTGAAGCGTCAGCACAAAAGCGCGACGTCCCTCCGCGTCGGTGGTCTGGCCGACGATTCTGCCCGGCAGACGCCGCATCATGTCCTGACGCGCCGCCATAAATCCGAGCCCGGGTCCGCCGAACGAAAGCGGCATTCCCAGCGGCTGTCCTTCTCCGACCGCGATATCGACGCCGACTTCGGCCGCCGCGGGCAATATAGCCGCCGCGATCGGATTTATGCTCAGCACCGACTTCGCGCCGGCTTTCTTCGCCAGCGCGAATAATTCCGCCGCCGGTTCGATAATGCCCAACACGTTCGGCTGTGCCACCAACACTCCGCAAACCGTCTCGTCCAACAATTCGGCCAAGGCCTCGACAGAGGTCTCCCCGCTCTCGGCGAGCGGAATCAGGGTAACTTCTACATTCAAATACTGGAAGCGGGACTTAACCGTCTCGATCGTCTGCGGATGCAACCCTTCCGAGAGTAGCACGTGACGCCGACGCCGTTCGAGACACATGTTCACCGCCTCGGCCGCCGCCGTAGCGCCGTCATACACCGAAGCGTTGGAAACATCCAGGCCGGTCAGTTGGCAAATCATCGTCTGGTACTCAAAAATGGTTTGCAGCACGCCCTGGGACAACTCGGCCTGATATGGCGTATATGTCGTCACAAAAGCCTGGCGCGTCGCGATTTCATCGACCATGGCCGGAATATAATGATTGTAGGCGCCGTAACCGCGATATATCTTGGCGAACTGACGATTCTTCGCCGCCAGACCGTTCAACTTGCGGGAAAGCTCCAACTCGGACATTCCCTCCGGCAAATCGACACGCTCCGCGGCCGCCAGCTGCTCTGCCGGTACGGACGAGAAAAAGTCCAGCGCCGACTCTTTGCCCAGCGCCTCCAGCATCGCGCGGCGTTCCGCCTCAGTCGAGGGCAGATAAGCGCACATTAACCTTCCTCCTCACAGAACGCCTCGTAAGCCGCTTGGTCGAGCAGTTCTGCTTGTTCGGTAACCTGATCGATTTCGAACAGCCAGGCAGAATAGGGCTCTTCGTTAATCAACTCCGGCCGATCCTCGAGCTCTTCGTTCACGGCGACAACAACGCCGCTCACGGGGCTGTAGAGATCCGATACGGCTTTAACCGACTCGACATCGCCGACAACATCGCCCACGCTGACCTCTTGGCCGACCTCGGGTAAGGTAACAAAAACCAAATCACCCATCGATTCCTGGGCATGATCGGAAAGACCGACCCGCACCCGATCGGGGGCGATAAAGTCCACCCACTCATGTGTCTTGCTATACTTGAGATTGCTGCTCATACGTACGCTCCTTTTGTTTTACTTATTTTCTTCAAGCCGCGGGTTTCCCCGGCGTGCTTATTTATCCGCGTTTATAGAACGGCAGTTCCGTAACCTCGACCCCGATCTTGCGACCGCGCACGTCGACGGCCAGCGTTCCGTCCGCGCTCGCCTGCTCAACCTCGGCAACCGGCACCGTCACCAGCGCCGTGGCAATCGCATAGCCGAGCGTCGGCGACATTGTTCCGGACAGTGTAACACCGACCTGCGTATCGCCAATCAGGAGATTCTGCTCCGGACGCACTATTCCGCGACCCGAAACCTTCAGGGCAACCAGGTTACGCGGCGCGGCGGCATAGCGCTCTTGCATTGCGGCGGCACCGATAAACCCATCTTCCTTGTCGAAGCGGATTGTCCAGCTCAGACCGGCCTCCAGCGGGGTAATCTCCGCGGTAAGTTCATTGCCGTACAGAGGCAAACCGGCCTCCAGGCGCAGCGTGTCGCGCGCGCCCAGACCGCAGGGAATCAGACCCAGATCCTCACCGGCGGCCAAGATCATATTCCAAAGGCGCACCGTATCCTCGGTCGGGCAATAAAGCTCATAGCCGTGCTCGCCCGTATAACCGCTCTGTGAAATCAAGCATTTGACCGGCTCCGTGCCGTCACATTTAACCTCCACATCCGTGCTGAAACGGAATAGCCCCTTCGGCAACAGGGCCGCATCGGCCAGGCGTTCCATGATTGCCTGCGCATTCGGTCCCTGCAAAGCCAAAACTCCCATGCTTTCGGACACGTCTTTCACCTCGGTATCCGGAGAAACATGCTCCTTAATCCAGGCGATGTCTTTCTCCTTATTCGAAGCATTGACCACCAAGAACCAGTCGTTATCCGCCGTGCGCGCCACAACGAGGTCATCAACCGTTCCACCGTCGTCATAGCACATGGGGGTATAGCGCATCCGTCCGATCCGCAATTTGGAAAAATCATTGGCCATGATACGGTTCAAATCCGCCAGCGCGTTCGGACCGCTGAGAATCACTTCACCCATGTGTGAAACGTCAAAAATACCGGCCGCCTCACGAACGGCGCGGTGCTCGGTCAAAATCCCGGTCGGATACTGAATCGGGAGTAGGTATCCCGCAAAATCAACTATCTTGCCTCCCAGCTCCACATGCTGATCGTACAAAGGCGTTTTTTTTGCTTCCATAGTTAGCCTCCTGAAATAATTATGTGCTAACATCTATTATTCCATATTTTACCGTTTTATGCCACCGTCCGCGCCCGCCAAACGTACATCGGACGAGATGTCGCAGCCTATGCAAGTACAACATATCCGGCGGGCAAACCCGCCGACCTTATTTGCGCGACAGACGTTGCCGCAAAGCTTCAAAAACGACGATTCCGCCTGCCACCGCGGCATTCAGCGAATTCAATCTGCCCTGCATCGGAATCCGCACCAGGAAATCGCAACGTTCCCCGACCAGGCGAGAAATACCACTCGCTTCGTTACCGATGACAATCGCCAACGGACCAGTGAAATCATGTTCTGTATAGTCCGTCTCGGCCTCGGGCGCGGTGCCGGTCACCCAGACGCCCCGCTCCTGCAGATACTCTATCGTTCGGCTGATATTAGTCACCCGGGCGCAGGGCACATACTCGATTGCCCCGGCCGAGGCACTCGCAACCGCCGCCGTCAGCGTTACCTGACGATGGCGGGGAATAATTATCCCGTGTACTCCGGCGGCTTCGGCAATACGCAGTATCGAGCCCAGATTCCGCGGATCCTGCACTTCATCCAGAATCAGAATAAAGGGTTTCTCGCCGGCATCATGTGCCGCGGCGAGAATATCATCGACCTCTACATAGCCCCGAGCCGCCACCTGGGCGATCACACCCTGCGGCGCGGCGGTCTCGGCCATGCCGCGGAAAGTCTCCTCGCTGACCGGAATCACCAGTCCGCCGCTTTCCTTCACCGCCGTGATGATCTCATACAGACTCCCTCGCGGATTGCGGAAGAGCTGTTCCGGCACCCAGAGCTTGTCGATCGTGCGCCCGGCCCGCAGCGCCTCCTGTATCGGCCGGCGACCCTCCAGACGCTCCTCGCTGCCTTCCGGGCGATCCGCACGTCCCTCATCCCGCTCGAGATCTCTGCGTTCCGAGTCGGACCCGAAACTGCGCCCGGTCCGACGCGACCGATTCCGTCCGTCGAAACCGCGCTCGATCCGACTCGACCGATTCCGTCCGTCGAAACCGCGCTCGATCCGACGCGGCCGATTCCGTCCGTCGAAACCGCGCCGTCCGCCCTTGCCCGTACTTTTTTCACTCATATGTCTTTGTCCTCAATTTGCTGTTCACAAATTCGAAACAATAAATCCGACAATTCCGCCAGGCGTTCCTGCCGGCCGTCGACGTGCAGATAGCCCAAGAGAACCTCCAGAGCGGTAGCCTGGGCATAATCCACCGGGTTGACATTGCGCGGCAGAGAGCTCGGCCGATGGTTGCGCCCGCGCCGAGCCACGGCCTGCTCCTCCGGAGTCAAAGTATCCTCAATAACGCGCAAAGCCGCGGCCTGAGCCACGGCACTGACATATCCGGTCGCACGATAGGAGAGCCGGTGCGCGCTCGCCGCCACCGTCCGCAACAGACGATCACGGACATAGAACTCCCAATACGCATCCCCCAGCCAGGCCAAAGCCGCGACCGGCAAATGCCGCGCCCCGCCCAACTGTTCAATCAATCCGTTCGAGTCAGCCACGCGGATGTATCTGCGCCCCGGCCGGCGTATCTTCAATGTCAAAGCCCAGCGCCGCCACCTGTTCGCGGATGGCATCCGCCCGGGCGAAATCTCGTGCCTTGCGCGCCACCGCCCGTTCCTCGACCAGTCGCCGCACCTCGGCCGGAATCTCCTCCGCCGCCGGACGAATATCCAGCCCCAGGCAATCCGTCAACTTATACAATCCTTCCAACACCATCGCCGCAACCGACTGATCTATCTCTCCGGTAAGGGCCTCATTGATCTCCCGCACCAGGTCAAAGATCGCCGCCAAAGCAACCGCCGTGTTCATGTCGTCATTCATCGCCTTATCGAACTGCGCCACAGCCGTATGCAGTGCCGCCGACAAATTTGCCGCCGCATCGGAGACTTCCGTTCCGGAGACTTCGGTTCCGGCCGCCGCATTCTCAGGCTTATCAACCCGCGCCGACAGCGCCGCCGCCGCTCGCTTTAAGCGTTCCAGACCGGCACTCGCCGCTTCGAGAGCCGCCGCGGTATAGTTAATCGGGCTGCGATAATGCGTATTCAGCATAAAAAAGCGTAGCACCTCGCCGCCCCACTCTTGCAACGCTTTCCGCAAAGTCACGAAATTGCCCAGCGATTTCGACATCTTGACATTATCGATCTGCACAAAGCCGTTATGCATCCAGTAGCTGGCAAAGGGCTTGCCCAACGCGCATTCACTCTGCGCGATTTCATTCTCATGATGCGGGAAAATCAGGTCGCGCCCGCCGCCGTGGATATCGATTTGATCGTCCAGAACCTTATGAATCATCGCCGAGCATTCGATATGCCAGCCGGGACGCCCCTCACCCCACTTGCTCGGCCAGAACGGCTCATCGCCGCGACGGAACTTCCACAACACAAAGTCGGCCGGATTCCGCTTATCGATGGATTCGTCCACCCGCTGGCTCTCGCCCGCCGACAGCTCTTCCGGATTCAGCTTCGACAGTTGATAATATTTATCATACTTTGAAGTATCGAAATAGACCCCGTCCGCCAGCGTGTAGGTATAACCCTTCTCGTCCAGCAAACCGATCAGGTTCAAAATCGCATCTATCGACTCGGTTGCCCGCGGATGAATATCCGCCGTTCTGATCCCCAGCGCCTCGGCGTCGGCGAAATAGGCCGCGATATACCGCTCCGTGAACTCCTTGATCGGCACGCCCTCCTCTCGAGCACCGACGATCACCTTATCGTCAATATCCGTGAAATTCTGCACAAAAGTCACCTTATATCCGCTGTATTCGAGGAATCTCCGCAGAATATCGAAAGTAATCAGGGGGCGCGCATTGCCGATATGAATCAAATTGTAGACGGTCGGTCCGCAGACATAAATACGCACCTCCCCGGGGATAATCGTAACCAGTTCTTCTTTTTCACGCGTCAGCGTATTATAAATCCTCATACTGCCGTACCGTTCCATAAAGTACTAAAAAGCCCGAAAGACCGATAACTCTCATTCGACACCTGGCACTATACCCAGGTGGGTGTCCTGCCACAGCCTTCAGTCGATCTGTTTCCAGCTTGGACATCCATGCTACGGACGCAGACTCCCTTTTAACGTCGTGAAGGTTCAAAATAAAGAGCCATCGACCTCTCGGACAAGACGAGTATAGCACACTTCGCCAGCTTTGCGAAAACACATATACCCCGACCAATTGGAAGCACCCACCGTCTGTGTTAATATTCACATGAAGCTTGTGGGGCCGCGCAATCAAATAATGTGAAAGCAGGTAAACAACCTTGATTTGGATTTTGTACGTATTACTGGGGCTGATCGCAATCTATCTGGGTTTTATTTTTTACGTCAGTAATCAGCTGTATCGTCTGGCGCTATCGCGCAAGTTCGTGGTGGATATGAATCGGCAGAATATCGTCTCTACCGAGCAGGTGGACTTGCTGGAATGGTTTTATTCCGGCAAGGAGATTTTCCAGGCGCTTCCCTATGAAAATTGGGAGATGACAAAGGACAATCTCAACCTCAAGGCGGTCTATCTCGCCGCCGATGCGTCCCGGCCGCCGACCGAATTCAGCGGTCTCGTCGCCGTACTGGTTCACGGCTGGCGCGACACCAAAGAGGCTCGCATGCGCCGAGGTCTCCAATATCATGAGGCCGGCTTTGACGTCCTGATCCCCGACCTGCGTTCGCACGGAGAAAGTGAAGGCACGCAAATCGACATGGGTTGCGCCCACCGCGATGACATAATAGATTGGTTACAGGTACTTCGGGAACGGATGAGCGAACGCGGCCTCGCACAGCCACGCGGCTTTATCCTGGACGGGCTCTCGATGGGTTCGGCGACCGTTCTGACTCTCTCCGGCGACAAACTGCCCGATGATGTGCTGGCCATCGTCGCCGACTGCGGTTACTCATCGATGTGGGAGCAGGGATCCTGGCTGGTACGCAAAATGCCCGCCGTTCTACGCTACCCCGTCCTGTGGCTCTGCTTCCTCCAGGCACGATCCTTCACCGGTGTCAACTTCTTCAAAGAAACTGCCTACGAGCAGGTGCAAAAGGCTAAAATTCCGCTCTTCATTATCCACGGCACCGGCGACTCCTTCGTACCCTATCACATGGGTAAAAAGCTCTTCGCCGCCTGCAGTTCGAGCCGCAAGGAATTTTGGCCGGTTGAGGGTGCCGAACACGGCGTATCCGCCTGCATGCACCCCGAAGAATACAATCGTCGCTGTCTGGATTTTATCCGCTCGGTTTTGGAGTAGAACTTTTCGGAACAGCACCTAATGCTCCGACGCAACCACTATTCCCGTCACCGACCTTGCCCCGGCCACAAGCAATGCTTCCGCCGCCACGATCAGGGTCGACCCGGTTGTCGTTATGTCGTCGACCAGGAGAATATTCTTCCCCCGCACCGGCTCCGTAGCCGTCGTTTCAAAAGCCGACTGCACATTGAGCCAACGAGCCTGCGCGCTCCCCTGCTTTGTCTGTCGGGCGGTGGCGGAACAGCGCAACAGTATTCTACTATTGAGCTCCAGTCCCAAATCAAAAGAAATCTGGGCGGCCAATAAATACGCCTGATTGTAGCCGCGCTCACGCATCCGTTTAGGGTGTAGAGGGATCGGCACGACCAGGTCGATATCGCGCCAGTGCCCCAGCTCCGGAGTCAGGACATAACCCGCCGCCTGGCGTTCCGGGCTGCAACGCCGCCGCAACAGATCGGTCAGCAACGAGCCCAGAAATGTATTTATATTCGACATATCGTGGAACTTAAATTGACGCAGGAGATGATTGAGACTCCCCTGATAGAAGCAGGGTATCAAGCAGTAAATACCGCGTCGGGCGGCCGCATCGACGACCTTCGGACGGAAATGCAAGCAGGTCAAATCAATATCGCGAAACGGCAATTCGGAGGCGCAACGCGGACAACAATCGGGGAAACGCCCGGTCGCGGAAATCGGCTGCCAGCAAATCACGCAGGCCGACGAAAAGATTCGGCCTAGACTACGCCATATCGAGCCGGAGTACCGAGCCCGCATCAGGCGAGGCCGGCTCTGTTCCGCAGTTCTGCGACGCGGTCGAGCCGCTCCCAGGGTAAGTCGAGTTCCGGACGACCGAAGGCGCCATAAGCCGCCGTCGGCCGATAAATCGGGCGACGCAAATCGAGGCCGTCAATGATCCCGTCCGGGGTCAGATCAAAGACCGAACGCGCCAGCTCCGACAGACGGGCATCCGGCAGGATCCCCGTTCCTTTACTATCAACCATCACTGCCAGCGGCTCGGCCATTCCGATGGCGTAAGCAATATTGACTTCGCAGGTCGTAGCCAGACCGGCGGCAACCAGATTCTTCGCCACGTAGCGTGCGCCGTAGGAGCCCGAACGGTCGGCCTTAGTCGGGTCTTTGCCGGAGAAAGCACCACCGCCGTGCGGGATGCGCCCGCCGTAGGTGTCGACGATCAATTTACGTCCGGTCAGTCCCGAATCGCCCTGCGGACCTCCAACCACAAAGCGACCCGAAGTATTCACCAGTATCCGGGTATTATCGTCAAAGAGATTTTCCGGTACCGTCGGCACAATAACCTGAGCCGTAATACCGTCCTGAATTTCCTCCAGCGTGACATCGGGATCATGCTGAGCCGAGATCAGGATTGTGTCGATATGCACCGGGCGATGTCCCTCATAACTTATCGTCACCATAGTCTTACCGTCCGGGCGTAAGAAAGGCAGGACAGAGTCCTTGCGCACCTTGGCCAGTCGCGCCGCCAGGCGATTCGCCAAGGCGATCGGCAGGGGCATAAGCTCCTCGGTTTCCGTACAGGCATAACCGTACATCATCCCTTGATCGCCGGCGCCGGTCTGCGACTTATCCACCACGATCGCACGTCCCGGCTCCAGTCCTTTCCGAACCCCCCGCTTCTCCCAGGCAAAGTTCACTCCGCCGGCGATATCCGGCGACTGTTCGTCGATTGCCTGCAATATCGCGCAGGTCTCCGCTTCAAAACCGTATACGGATCGCGTATAGCCGATATCGGTCAACACTCGCCGCACAATCGTCGGCACATCGACATAGCATTCCGTGGTAATTTCGCCGAAAACCAGAACCATCCCGGTAGTAACTACCGTTTCGCAGGCGACCCGACCCATCGGATCCTGCGCCAAAATCGCATCAAGAATCGCATCGGAAATCTGATCACAGACCTTGTCCGGATGCCCTTCCGTCACCGATTCCGAAGTATATACACGCGGCGAATTCAGATTAATATCACTCATAGCAGTCTTAAACTCCGTCTAAAGTAAAATTCCGCTTCTGCACGGTCAGGATCGATTGTAACACCGGGAGCCGCCTCGCTCAAGCAACGGCCACATCAAAATAAGTTTATTTCCAAATAAACTTTATCAACTCAGCAGTTTACTAATTCCAATCTGCACCACAGTTGTCAGCACCATATGTAGCTTCTCCCTCGGTGAACTCTTCGTACATCAACTGTGCAATTAAACCTTTGTAAGAAAAAGGAAAAACTTGCAGATAAGATTTTGCTGATGCTAGTGCATTTCTTTTTCCGAAGGAAATATTCTCCGGTTGCTGTGATGTTTCTGTTGCTTCCGACGCTGGGGTTGGAATTACAGTTGGTGCTAAGGTTGCTGCTATTGTCGTCTCCGGAGTGGGAGGAACATTTCTTCTTGTGGTTGTCACTTCATTTGATGGTATGCTTGATACAGAGGTTAACTTTACCACTGTGGATGTAGTAGACTCTGTGAATCTCTCTGCGGCAGACTCTGTAGGCGGCAAGGATACTGTGTCGGGCGTAGCATCTTTAGTGCCCGTTATTGTACATAAATAAGAATCGTTGACAGTAACAGTGTCGGACTGCTCAGCGTTCTGAGGAGATACATTGTATGAACTCATACACGCTGTTACAGTAAATATTAATGACATTAGAGTCGGCAGTAAAATGACCTTTTTCATATCTATTTTCACCTCTGTTTTCCTCCATCTTGCTATTGTTATACAAGCACAGGTTACCAAAAAAACTTAATATGGAAAACAGTTCGTTTATGAATTTAGTCAGTTCATGATAAATCCTCCCTCTATAAGTATGACAATGGTACCTCATATTGAAAATTATTTTAAGCTGTCGGCGGAAGCGTTTTTGGCAATTTTGCAATTTAGGCGCTGTTGGAAGCCGTTCCCGAAGCCGGCACGGTCACCTTAGTCGCAAACTTGCCGAAAGCGAGTGGGAACCATGCCAGGGATCGAAAATATTGTCCACCCACTCTTTTTTGTGCGGAGCGCGGTTCTCCGCCATCCCTGAGCCGTCGACAGAGCAACCTTGGCGGATCTCCGCCCCCCAAGGTAAGTGGACAAAAATTGCGATGTCCGCAGAAGCCGTGCCAGGGATCGAAAATATTGTCCACCCACTCTTTTTTGTGCGGAGCGCGGTAGTCCGCCGTCCCTGAGCCGTCGGCAGAGCAACCTTGGCGGATCTCCGCAATCCAAGGTAGGTGGACAAAAATTGCGATGTCCGCAGAAACCGTGCCAGGGATCGAAAATATTGTCCATCCACTCTTTTTTTGTGCGGAGCGCGGTTCTCCGCCATCCTTGAGCCATCGGCAGGGAAACCTTGGCGGATCTCCGACATCCAAGGTAGGTGGAAAAAAATTGCGG
>JAAZJE010000089.1 GCA_012800515.1 Clostridiaceae bacterium | reverse complement strand
CGGGAACGATTTCGTTAAAAGAATTGGCAATACCGATCAGGGGTCGACGAATTTGTTCATCACTCAGACCGTTGGCCTTAAGCAGCGAACGCTGCGGGGCGCGCCCGGGGCCGAGTTTCATCTTATCACTGTTCAGCATGGCAGCCTCTTATTCGTTGTAGTCTTCCCGCTGCCAATTCATTTTGGCGCGCAGCTCTCTGCCGGTGGTCTCCACCAGGCTCTCCTGAGCCTCGCGGCGCATCTGGGTGAAGTTGGGGCGTCCGGCCCGGTTCTCTTCGATCCACTGCCGGGCGAAGCTGCCGTCGCGAATTTCTCCGAGAACCTTGCGCATCTCATTCTTTGTCTCTTCGGTGATGATGCGCGAGCCGACGGAATAGTCGCCGTATTCGGCCGTGTCGCTGATGGAGTAACGCATGAAGGAGAGTCCGCCGCTGTTGACCAGGTCGATGATCAGCTTCATCTCATGCAGGCACTCGAAATAGGCGCTCTCGGGCTGATAGCCGGCTTCGACGAGTATGTCAAAGCCCGCCTTCATCAGGGCGGTGACTCCGCCGCAGAGGACGGTCTGTTCGCCGAAGAGGTCGGTCTCGGTCTCTTCCTTGAAGGTGGTTTCGAGCACGCCGGCCCGGGCGCCGCCGATACCCATTGCCCAGGCCAGAGCGGTTTCCTTGGCCTGTCCGGAGGCGTCCTGATAAACGGCGATCAGGCAGGGCACGCCGCGGCCGGCCTTGAACTGGCTGCGTACGGTGTGTCCGGGACCCTTGGGGGCGATCATGATTACGTCGACGTCGGCCGGCGGAACGATCTGTCCGAAATGAATATTAAAGCCGTGACCGAAGGCCAGTGTCATGCCGGGGCGGAGATACGGCGCGATGTCCTTCTGATAGAGGGCGGCCTGCTTCTCGTCATTGACCAATATCATCACGATATCGGCGTCGCGCACGGCGTCGGCGGTGGTCTGAACGTTCAGGCCGGCCTTCTCGGCCTTTTCCCAGGACTTGGAGCCTTCGTAGAGCCCGACGGTCACGTTCATGCCGTTGTCCTTTAGGTTAAGCGCGTGGGCGTGTCCCTGGCTGCCGTAGCCGACGACAACAATCTTTTTGTTCCTCAGTAAGTCCAGGTTACAATCCTGCTCGTAGTACATCTTTGCCATTTTTAAATCTCCTTATCTTCTTTTCCGGTCAGTATATTTGAATTTCTTCCGATAGCGGTCACCCCGGTGCGGCAAAGCTCCAGGATTCCGTAGGGGACAATGTTAGCGATGAAAGCATCCAGCTTGCTCTTCTCGCCGGTGATTTCGATGGTCAGGCTGGAGGGTGAGAGGTCGACGATTTTGGCGCGGAAAACATCCACGATCTGCTGAATCTGCGCCCGGGTGGGGAGCTCGGCGTTGACCTTGACCAGCATCAGCTCGCGCAACACGGTGTTGTCCGGGGGCATCAGCGCGACCGACTTAACGTCAACCAATTTCTGCAGTTGCTTGATAATCTGGTCACGTGTCGCGACATCGCCGCGGGACAGAATCGTCATGCGGGAATAGGTGGGGTTTTCCGTTTCGCCCACCGAAAGGCTATCGATATTGTAACCGCGCCGTCCGAAAAGGCTGGAAACGCGGGTCAGGACACCGGCCTCGTTGCTGACCAGAATTGACAGGGTGAATCTTTCTTCCATAAGTGTATCCCTATGCGCCGTTCGCGCTATCCTTTCAAAATAATGTCTTCAATGGTGCCGCCGGGCGGGATCATGGGGAGCACCTTATCATCGCAGTCAATGCAGACGTCGATAAGAGCGGGACCGTCGAGACCGAGAGCTTCGTCAAGAGCATTATTGAGTGCTTCCAGACTTTCGACTCTGTATCCCTTGGCGCCGAAAGCGTCGGCCAGAGCGGCGTAATTCGTCCGGCGGGCGAGGGAAGTATTGGAGAAGCGGTTCTCGTAGAATAGGGTCTGCCACTGACGCACCATGCCCAGAACTCTGTTGTTGAGCACGACGACCAGGACGGGCAGATCGTGGGAGACCGCCGTCGCCATTTCGTTCATATTCATGTGAAAAGAACCGTCCGAGGTGAAGAGAACCGTGCGCTTCTTACCGCGTCCGAAGCAGGCGCCGATGGCGGCTCCGAAACCGTAACCCATCGTGCCCAGACCGCCGGAGGTGACGAAGGTGCGGGGGCGGCGGAAATGATAGTACTGCGCGGTCCAAAGCTGGTGCTGGCCGACGTCGGTGGCGACGACGTCATCGGGTCGCAGGCGGGCGTTGACGGCCTCGATGGCGGAGCGGGGATTGAGGCGGTCATTCGGCATCTCGGGGCGGCTTTCGGCCGAGGACTTCACCTTATGGACCTGCTCGGCCCAATCGCTGGGCTTGCGTTGCACTCCGGCGTCCAGGAGGCGGCGGAGTACTTGTTTGACGTCACCGACGACGGATTCGCTGGAGACTATGTTCTTGTCAATTTCGGCTGCGTCGATATCGATATGGAGAATTTTACGCCCCGTCTGATAGGCCTGTTTGTTGCCGGTGGCGCGGTCGGAGAAACGCGTTCCGATAGCGATGATCAGATCCGCCATGCTCAGCGCCTTGCTGGCGGCGTAACCGCCGTGCATGCCGGACATGCCCAGAAAATGCGGGTTGTCGTAGGGAACGGCGGACAGTCCCATCATGCTGGTGCCGATCGGACAGTCGAGCCGGTCGGCCAGAGCCAGCAACTCCGCGCTCGCGTCGGAAATAACCACGCCGCCGCCGGAATAAATATACGGGCGCTCGGAGGAGGCGATCAGAGCCAGGGCGGCGTCCAGACTCGCCGCGTCAACGGACGAATTATTTGTTTTCGTGACGGGAGCGGCGGGGACATATTCGGTCAAGGAAGTTTGCATATCCTTCGGTATGTCGATGAGAACCGGTCCGGGGCGACCCGAGGCGGCCAGTCTGAAAGCGGCGCGGACGGTGTCCGCCAGCCGGTCGACGTCCTTAACCATGTAGTTATGTTTGGTAATCGGCATGGTGATGCCGGTGATATCAACCTCCTGGAAGCTGTCGCGTCCGATCAGGGCGCGGGCGACATTCCCGGTAATCGCAACCAGGGGTACGGAGTCCAGATAGGCGTTGGCGATACCTGTGACCAGATTGGTCGCACCGGGACCGGAGGTGGCTATGACGACACCGGGGCGGCCGGTGACGCGCGCGTAGCCGTCGGCGGCATGAGTCGCACCCTGCTCGTGACAGGTGGTGACGTGGCGGATACGATCCTGCGCCTTATACAGCGCGTCATAAATGTCCAGTACCGCTCCGCCGGGGTATCCGAAGATACAATCCACCCCTTGTTCGATTAGCACCTGAACCAGCACTTCCGCTCCCTTTAACCGCATGTTCGCACCACCCTTCCAAGCAAAACGGTTATCGGGCAAAGTAACATGTTTACCGCCGCTCTGTCAAGCATAAAGACCCTTGTGAGATTGGGCTGGGAGATTGTGCTCCCGTAGTTTTTTTGACAGCGGGCTGTTCTGTCATTATACTGCGCATAAGTGCTTCCTGACGGAGGCGTAGTATCGTAAAGAAGTAGTTTCGATGAGAACTCGAAAAGAAGTAACACAACGCCTGAAGGACTCCTATAAACGGGCAACAAAGACGGAAAAGTCTAGAATTCTGGACTCATTCTGTGAAACAACCGGTCTAAGCAGGTCTTCAGCGCGCCATTACCTGACCTCTCCGGTATTGGGCTCAAAAAAGGTCTTGCGTGTGGATCTGCGAAAATATCGACCAACCAAATACAGTACAGCTGCCAAGGAGAAGCTCATATGGTTGTGGCGCACGATGTACATGCCCTGCGGGAAATATCTGGTTGCAGATAGGGAGCAATGGATTGCTTCTTTAGAGTCTCACGGTGAGCCGGTTTTAGGTAAGAATGGGTGGGCGGAAAGTGTTCGTCGGGAGATTTTCAGTATGAGCGCGTCTACGATTGACCGCTATTTGAAGCATGAGCGCGCTTGCATGAGGATGCTGGCATCAGTAGCACCAAGCCGGGAGTACTTTTACGCAACTCAATCCGTACTGCTTTAGATGCGGCAGTAGAAGGTATTCCGTATATGATTCAAGGACTGGATTGCGACAATGGCAGCGAGTTAATTAACTATGATGTTGTGAGCTGGGCACACGGCCAACAAATACACTTCACCAGAGCACGGCCTTACAAAAAGAACGACCAGGCTCACGTGGAATCTAAGAATAACCATGTTGTTCGCCGCTACGAGGAAAACCATTGGCTGGACATCCGATGCTGCCGGCAGGCGTAAACGAATTTACGATAAGCCTCAAACACCATTTTTGCGTCTGTTGAATGTACAAGTGTTAGCTCCGGAATAAGTCCGGGAAATTTTACAAAAACCCACAAGATGTTGGTCTCCCATCATCACCTGTAGGAATTGAAATTTGCGCTTGCCGCATGGAATCGGCGTCATATGGTGTTGGATTTAACCTTGCCTATGAGGAATTGAAACTCGACCCCTTGATGACTCCTGATTGGAACAAAATCTCCAACCTTTTAACCTGCGTAGCGACTAATAACAGTAGCGACTCGACTCGAGCCTTTTTGCTTTAGTTTTGAGATTTTGGTATAGTACTTGCATAGGATGCGATCCTACGGAGGAGAACGCTCCTACGGAGGAAATCGGTCCTATATAGAATGGACCGGGGCGATATGACCTTAGTGGCTTATCGCCCTCTTATTAGGTGACTTATGTTGAGAGCAATCGTCTTTATTGATCATCAAAATTTTCAAATAGCGTTAAATCAGCTATATAACGGAAAAGCGCCATTTCTTGATTATACAAAGCTTCCACAGGAGGTTGTCAAAACTGTTTCCGGCTGTCAGTTGATTAAGACTTATATGTTTGTCCCAAAACCGGATGAATTTTTGAGCGATATTGAAAGTTTTGCCAAACAATATAGATGGGCTAAGAATCTAAATAGTAAGCCCTTTTTTGAAGTCATTGATGGCAGATTGATAGCATACCCTACTGATACTGATGTTCCAATGGACAAAAACAACCGAGCAACATTTAAATACAGGGAAAAAGGAACTGATATCAATATGGCTCTTCGAGCACTTAAAGATGCCTTTTTTAATGCTTTCGACATTGCCTTTTTTATGAGTGCAGACAGCGACTATATTGGCATGTACGATACATTGAGAAATATGGGCAAATTGACGGCTGTTGTAGCCGTTAAAGGGCAAGCTATCAGGCAGATAAGAGATAAGGTAGATAAGACTGTAGTTCTAGCTGAGGATTTCTTCTCTAATTGTCTGAGAAATATGGGTTAGTAAAAACCGATAAAAACGGGCAACCGTCCACTTTGCTCTATGCTTCTTTGTATGTGTGGGCAGTTGATTAAGCGAAACAGAACGTGACAGATTTAATTCTAGAGGAACGGTGCCTTTTGGCTTCAATCGCTGAGTGAGCTGTTCCGTATTTTTATGAGGATCTTACCGGACAGTTGGAATGTACACATGATTCGGACATGAGGTATTGTGGAACTGATGAAGCTAATTGGCACGTTAAGTTTTTAATTGAAAAAGGATATATAGAAATTTGCGATCCTGAACCGGAATATTATTATGATGAGGAAGACCTTCGTTTGATTTTAAAATCTCGCGGACTAAATACTGAAGGTCTTAAACCGGAACTCATTGGCCGTTTGATGCAAAGCTTATCCCCGGATGAATTTGAAGAAGTATTCCCCAAAAAGCAATGTTGTCGTCTGACAGCAAAAGGGTATGATTACGGAAACTTCTTCATATTTGAAAAGCGTGTCCTCGTACATGAATTTAGGGAAGAGGTATGTGAATTGCTGGAAAAGAAATATGAGAAAATCCGCTCGGGTATAGCAAGCGAAGTAGGTTATCTTTATCTCCCAACGAGAAGTATATCGGCTTGGGATAAGTTCATGTCTTTTGAATCGCCGTACGCAAATACGGGGGGGGGGAAAGTTTGATGTTGAATTGAAGCTTGCAGCGTTATTGAAATATCATGTGGACGACGAGGTGCTTTACATACCATTGTACTCAGATAACGAAAAAGATAGGCCTTTATGGTTGCACGCATATATAACGTGCATTGCGGATATACTTAGTGAAAATTTCTCCGAAAAAGACATTGAACTGATAGAATACTACAAACGTTGCCTGGAAAGCTTTATTTATTTATCCTCGCTAGATCCGGATACTACTGTTTGCTCCCGAGCCATGATTTACAATTCTTGTACTTTATGCGTAGAGAAAGACACATGTGGAGGTAACGATGACACAGAGGGATGGGAAGAGAAATTAACAAATATGCTTAAGGTTAAGGATGCCAGGGTTGGAGAAAATGTACCCCCTTTCCGCATAGGGTGTCGGTGTGAAATCAGAGATTACAATTCAATGAAATCTGTGATGGATATTTTCCAAAAGCTCAATGTTATCTGAATTTATTTGGCAAACTCCCGAGAAAGCCATTGTTCTACAAATGCGTATGCCTTATTGCCTCTCTTGAGAGATTCATTGCTACGTCCCCGGATTTGAGCAATAAGACCGTCTTGAATTTCTATTGTGTAGAATGGCCGATCGGGATCTGTTTTCCTTCTCAGGAAGAAGATCAGACTTTCTCCGGCGGCGATTTTGCCTGCATACGTAGCAACACAATGACTTAGAATGTATCCTTCCCTCGATAAATCTTCGTAACTCCAGGGAGCTCGGATGATATAATCTTGTCCATCGTAATTATGCTTTTCCGCGGCACACAGTGCGGAAGCCAGCTTCTCCCTAAAAACACTCATCTCCAGCGTTTGGTCTAAATTCCCCAAGAAGTTTAAGCCGAGTTCGTCTATATGCTCAGGCTGATGTCTTGCACCGAACAATTGTTCGCTTAATTCCAGGATATCTTCATACCGGACTCTGCGATATGTTTCATTTACCCTGAACGCTTCTGACGCATATATCAAATAGTCGATCAATCGATGTAAAGACCGAATTTCCGCACGGTGTATTTCATCCGGCAGAGCTTCAAAATAGGACCATCCGGCAACGGCGGTACACCAGTTCTCCGTCAGCTCCCGATCACGAACATCCAGCAACAGCCAAGGATTGATGTAAATACCAAAGAAAACCGTTTTAAAGAACGCAAAAATTTCATGTCTGAGTCGATCTAACAGGAACAGAAGTTCGTCCTCGCCTTCGTCTTCAATGAGTTTAAAGAGCTGCTGTACGCGACCTTCCTCTTCTCTTGCTTTATTCAATTCCTCGAGGAAACGGTGCGTGAAATTATAGCGGTGCAGGACGAGTTCTATATTGCCCAGTAGACACTCTCTGAAAATGCGCAGAAACAGCTCATATTTGGAGAAAAGGCTTACCGACTCGTGTTGATCAAAATTGGAGATCGAAACCATCCTATGCCTGAAATTGTTTTCGTCAAAAGAAGCATGGCGTAGGCAACATCTTTTCATGATCCAGAATAGGCTGGGATATTCATGCCCAGCTATGTCCCTGCCACACAGATCCTCTTGTAGCGCCAATAAGCGTTGCCTGTTGTCCACATAGTACTTTATTTGAAAGTGACTCATTCCGACCGCCGCATATAGCGAGCCGGGCTTTTTCAGGACTTTGCTGTTTATGTGAAAATATGAATAAATCTCTGCTTCGGGAGATCCGTATCTGGTTATGTATCGCCCGTTCAAAAAGTCTTCATCAAAAAGGCCGCTGCGGTAAAAAGCTTCCAGCCAGCGTTCGTACGCGGCATACAGAAGCCATCTTCCGGCCGCAGCCCCGATATTGTCGCGTCCGAGAATTCGTTCAAGAAAAGGGCTGATATATTTCAGACAGGTGCCTGCCAATATACTGGCGTCAAAATGGTCTATGTAAGCACCGAAAAATTTGGTTGAAAAACGCTGTTTGCTGGGATAAAGATTGCCGTCCCGAACCAGGCAAGTGACTAATCTGTAGGGAGTGGCGTATATTCTATAGCCTTCAATTATCGCGCCGTTGCATACGCGGTAATACCTGATAACAACAACAGGAACGAGGGCTTGTAGCCTTTCGAAGCGGACATAGCCTTCTTTATAATCAGAGACTTCCAAATGGTCAGGGGTTTCCGGATGATCAGGACTTTGCGTAGTAGCGATCGCGGGGAGTGGCTCGAATCTCTCGACAAAGCGCAGGTCTCTGCTTTTTCTCTGCCTTGGTTTTTGCTTGTTGATGACGGCAATGGCAACATGTTCAGGCTTTTTCATGCATATGTATTGATTGCCGCGGATAAAATCATATTTCTTTATGCCGAAAAACTCCCTAATAATCTCGAGATTTTTAGCGCTGGTTCTCCGCTCTTCAGCATGATCATAAAAGGTGTATTTTGTTATTTTGCCGACGTAGTCGTCCCATTTTTCACCATAAAGGAGGCTGGTTTCGCGATACGTCTTTGTGGCGGCACTGAACACGCGCAGGCGTGTAAGGAGGGGAGCGGCCGTTATCTTTCGAGGGAAGAGGATTTCATAGTTGCACGCGATTAAATAATCCTGACCCGCAAAAGATCTGATCATCCATATGCAGGCAACCCCGCGCCTGTCTTCCGGCCTTCCATAATCGATAAAAACCGTATTGTTTAAATAAAAATTTCTAACGGTACCCGGTGCCGGCCTGACAAGCGAATTATCGCGCCAGCGCCGGATCTGTGACGAACGCTCGGAGGTGCGTCTGTAGTATACCTCGTCCTCAGGGTAGTTTATGAAGAGATTTTTGAAATGTGCAACCGCCTTTGAATAGTTTTCCATGTCAATACCGCTTCAATTTTCGGTGTTTGTAGGTGAGCAAAAAGCCACTATAGGTCGTTGGCGGGAGCCTCAGTTTTACGTTAAGGCTACTGCGTCAACGGGTGCATGATGGTCAAAAGAAGTATACCATCATGCACCCGCCGATAATTACCGTATACGGGGTAGGTCTAAACATTCGGCCGCTCAGTTTTTTAAACTCCGCAGAATAATTTTAACCTTAGCTCTCCGGTCGGGTCATATCCACCATGGAGTAGATTTCATTAATCGTCTTGGTTTTGTCCTCTCCGAACGTTACTATGCTCAAGAAGAGTGCACGCCTGCCCTCGGAATGTAATTCGAACAGTGCGGCGCCTTCCAAGTCTATGGTTGAATGACTCATATCTCCCTCAGTGACAGTCTCCATTTCGCCGAAGCCGCTAATCATGTCAGTCATAATTCCCATGGTCATGTTAAAAACCTCTTCGGTCTCAGCCTCAAAGTATACGATATTCAGTTTATCGGTTCCGTCGTTACAGGTGAAAGTGCCGCCTTCGCCAACTGTTCCTTCTACTATGGTCATTTGATAACCGGCTGCTTCAAAGGCGTCTTTATACTTTTTGACGCTCGGCGGCAGCTTGTCGTCCCCGTCCGGAGCAGCCGTTGTCTCCGCTGGCTTGGTTGGGGTCGGAGTCGGCGGATCGGTCGGAGCTTTGGTAGTTGTCGTAGCGTTGGTAGTTGTCGTAGTGTCGGTAGTTGTCGTAGCCTCAGTTGTTGTAGTCTCGGCATCGGTGGTCTCCGCGGCGGTGGTTTCGGTAAGGACGGTTGTTTTCTCCGCTGTTTCCGTGGTGGACTTTGTCTGTCCGGCGGTATCGATGGTGATGGAACATCCGGCCAACAAAATTATCAGTGCCAGAAAAAATGCGGTAAAGGTAATTTTCCTTCTCATAGTTTTCTCATTATCCTTTCGTAGTGCAGAAATATTCTCCGCCGCAAAGGCCGGACTTTCTGCTTTACGGTAATTATGACAGAAAACGCGACAAAATGCGCATTTCTTCATACATTGGTGATGAATTGCCCGAAAAAATCACAGATGTTATTATTGCTGGTGTAAAAACAATCATAGATTGGAAGGCGAGGGAACAATATGTACTGGGATCCGACCTATATACTGGTAATCATAGGAGCTTTATTAAGCATGGCGGCTTCGGCTAATATTCAACGAACTTATGCGAAATGGCGTAAGGTACCAACACAGCGGGGGATTACCGGCGCGGAGATTGCCGCTCAGATCCTGCGCCGCAATCAGGTTGCGAACGTGCAGATTGTGCGCAATCAGGGGCATCTGACTGATAATTTCGATCCGCGCAATATGCAGCTGAATCTTTCAGAGAATGTGCATGATTCGACTTCGGTGGCAGCGCTCGGTGTGGCTGCCCATGAGGTCGGCCATGCGCTACAAAAAAAGACTGCCTACGGACCGCTGAAGCTACGCACTCTGATGGTGCCGGCGGTTAATATCGGTTCCTGGATCTCAGTGCCGCTGATTTTGGTTGGACTGCTGATCCAAAGCAATACCGGTGTCCTGATTATGCATATCGGTATGATCGCCTTCGGGCTGACCGCGGTGTTTGCCCTGATAACCCTGCCGGTCGAATTCGACGCCTCCCGCCGGGCGATTGCCGCTCTCCGCGAAGAGGGCGTGATGAGCGAGAATGAGCTGGTCGGAGCGCGCAAAGTCCTGAATGCCGCGGCTCTGACTTATGTCGCCTCCGCCATGGCGGCGATACTTTCGCTGTTGCGTATCTACCTGCTGATTCAGCGGCGTCGCGACTAGCCGAGGCTTGAGACCGACCGCGACTAGCGAGGCCGACCACAACTCACAACAAAAGCAGAACTCCCGAACCGGCCGGGAGTTCTTTTTCTTCAGTTAGATTACAGGGGTTACAGACTATCGGGTAGATTACAGGGGTTATAGACTGTCGGGGAAGTCGCGGCGGAAAGCGGCGGCCAATTTCTCCTGCCAGTCGCTGACCGGCTCGAGGCGGCCGACGAAGAAGCGCAGGGTGTTGGGTTCTTCGACAAAGCGCAGTCCCTCAATCAGGTGGCGGTTGTCCCAGAGCCAGGCCAGGCGATCGATGGCGTAATTGACTTGGCTCAAAGTGAAGACGCGGCGTGGCATGGCGCAACGCATCAGCTCCATGTGGGCGATGACTTCGTTGCCGTTTTCATCGCGCTCTTCGCTGAGTGTGCCGCGCTCCATGGTGCGGATGCCGCCGGCCAGATAGTAGGCCGCGCAAAGTGCGGCCGCCGGGTACTGGAGGCCGGGGATCTGCGGCACGAAGGCGCCGGCATCGACGTGGCAGCCGAGACCGCCCGCCGGACGGACGACGGGGATGCCGCGTTTATGCAGTTCCTCCACCATGTAAGTGATAAACGTGGGACCCTGGGCGATGATTTCTTCATCCAGCGTCTCGTCAAGACCGACTGTGATCGCCGCCATTTCGCGGATCGACATACCGCCGTAGGTCAGGAATCCCTCATACAGCGGCACAAACTCCTTCATATCATCCCACATTTCCTTGGTGCGCAGGCAGATGCCGCCGCCGCGGGCAAAGCCGAGCTTGCGGGCGGAGAAGTAGAAGATGTCGAAGTGCGAGCAGACCTCGAGCATCAATTCGCGGATCGATTTATCCTGACATCCGGGCTCACGCTGCTTGATAAAGTACAGATTGTCCTGCAAGAGACTGGCGTCCATCAGCATTTTGATGCCGAGCGAACGACAAATCTCCTCGACGGCAATTATGTTGGCGAGCGAGACCGGCTGTCCGCCGATCAGGTTGGTTCCCGCTTCGATACGCACGAAAGGAATGTTCTCCGCCCCGTGTTCGGCGATGACGGCCCGGAGCTTGTCGAGATCGATATCGCCCTTAAACGGCTCATCGCTGTTCACGATCAGACCGTCATCCTTGAGAATTTCCACGACGCGACCGCCCTTAAGCGTGAAGTGCGCCCGGGTGGTGGTGAAGTGGTAGTTCATCGGGATAATATGGCCGGGCTTGATCCAGGTGGTGGCGATGAGGTTTTCCGCGGCACGACCCTGATGGGCGGGGAGAAAGTAGTCGAATCCGAAAACTTCGCGGCACTTGGCCTCGAGTTTGTAGTAGGTTTCCGATCCGGCATAAGCATCGTCGGCGTTCATCATGGCCGCGACCTGGTCGTCGCTCATCGCGTTCACGCCGCTGTCGGTCAGCATGTCCATATAGATCGCCCGATTCGGAATCAGGTACAGGTTGCTGCCTGCTCCCCGCAGAGTGCGCAGGCGCTCCTCGACGGGGAGGAGTTGGAGCTTCTGGACCACGCGTACTCTGTGCATTTCCAGAGGCATGGTCTCACCGCTGTAGAATTTGATTGTTGACATTGTTTTTTTACCTCTTGTCTTTTTTATTCGGAAGGGGCCAACAAAAAAACCGCCCTCCGTTGTTTCGAGGACGGCTCTTCACCGTGGTACCACCTCTGTTCACTTCGCTCTCACGAGACAAAGCCTTTGCAAGTACTCTGACCGCAGACAAAACGGTCGCATACTCCGTCGCTGTAACGGGCGTCTCCCGTGGCCGCCTACCTGCTTTGCCGACTTGCGTCGCCGCCGCGCTCAGAGCCCCGCTCCCGGGATGTATTCGTCTGCCTTCTCCTCTTCGCCTTGCACCAACCGGCGATTCTCTGGGAGGAGGTGAAGCAGCTTACTTCTTCCCGATCACTGCGTTTCGAGCAGTATAACCGCAGTTAAAAAATTCGTCAAGTGGGACCGTCGCCCAGTAAAAAATGTAAAAAATGCCGTTGAAACGGGGGGGCGCGGGAAAACCGCTACATGGGTTACGGCAACTTAATAAATGTTAGGTTAAACTAAACATGAGTTCCGCACCGGAATTAATTCGCGGCACGGAACCGAAAAATGAATTTTACGGAGGACACAAAAATGGCCTATAGATTAAATGAACTTGGATACAGCTACGATGCGCTTGAGCCGGTGATTGATAAAGAGACAATGGAGCTTCACCACAGTAAGCATCATCAGACTTATGTGAATAACCTCAACAAAGCGATCGAGGGGCTCGACCTGGGTAGTCAGACGATCGAGGAGGTTCTGAAGAATCTGGATCAGATTCCCGCGGACCGGCGCCAGGCGGTGCGCAATCACGGCGGCGGACATGCCAACCACGTATTGTTCTGGGAGAGCATGAAACCCGGCGGCGCGACAGCCCCGGAGGGTGAACTTGCCTTAGCTATGGATGCCGCCTTCGGCAGCTTTGCTAAGTTCAAGACATTGTTTGAGAATGCCGGATCTTCCCGCTTCGGTAGCGGTTGGGCTTGGCTAGTGCTCGATAAGGGTGAACTGAAGGTTATCAGCACGCCCAATCAGGACAGTCCGCTCAGTGACGGAGCCGTTCCCCTGCTCGGCAACGATGTTTGGGAGCACGCTTATTACCTGAAATATCAGAATCGCCGCGGTGATTATCTGAAGGCCTGGTGGGACGTCGTTAACTGGGATGTCGTTGCGGAGCGTTTCGCGGCGGCCAAGTAGCCGTATGTACATCGACTTTTTACTGCAGCTCGAAGGCAAGCGGGAAGATATCACCGAACCGCAAGCTCAGCGGGCCTTCATCCGGATCCAGAAGATGGATGAGAAAATCCGGTGAGGCAAACTCGGACAGAACTTGGCGGCAGATGCCGCAGGGGTGAGCGAGTCGCGGTTGACCCTCACTCATAGCCACAACGGCCATTTGTATAAAGCTGCGTTCGCCGTGTGCGACGGCAGCGCAAACCGCGGCCCGTTCGGCACAGACGGTGGCGCCGAAGGAGGCATTTTCGACATTACAGCCACTGAAGACTTTTTGGTTTGCGGTAAGTAGCGCCGCACCAACCTTAAAACCGGAGTAGGGCGCATAGGCCCGCTCCGCCGCTTCCCGAGCGCGCTCGATAAGGAGGTCGCGGGTTATCTCCGCTTCTCGATTGATTTTTGCGTTGCGGTGACACATGGCGTTCAACCCTTAAGGTTCAATTCGGCGAGTTCGCCGAGCCCGATCTTGGCCAGCGGTGCAAAAATCATGGCCGCCGTCACGGCGCCAAACGCACCCTGGATTAAATTTCCGGTCAGATCGGCTACAGCGGCGGGAACTCCATAGAGGAAAATTTCGTAGAAGAAATATCCGCCGGCCATAAGCAGACCGCCGACGGCGGCGCCGATTACAAATGCCGCCAGCGCCCGCCCGATACTGAGACGAGGTGTTGTAGCGGCAGAGGTGTCGTCGGCTTCCGAATTCGAAGCCCCTCTAGAGCGCGACCGGCAGATGCGCACCAGGTTGCGGAAAATTATTGCGACAACAGCGGCATCCACTGCTTTGATCAGAAAAGTGACCGGCGCGTAATGGAAATATCCGCCGGCCACATCGGCCAATGCCGAGCCGAGACCGGCCGCTACCGCTCCGAACCATGGGCCCAGCAATACGCCTGCCAGGGCGACCGCCGTGTCGCCGGGATGGACATAACCGTGAGTGCTGAAAGTCGGTATTTTCAGACTAAAAGTCAGAACAAAGGTCAATGCGGCGATAAGGCCTCCTAAAGCTAGCATACGTATCCGATCTGCCTCGCACGCCCGGCCTGTCCGATGGTCGGAGTTGGTTTTGAGATTATCCGTGTTTTTATTCACATGTAAAATCCCTTATGTGTGTAATAGTAATGTCTTCGTCCGGGAAAAGCGCCGAGTCAGACTGTGTCTGCAGGACGTTTGACCAGACAGGGATGAAGTCCAGACCGTATTCTTCCCGTTCGGGTGCGGTTTGGCGGAGAGCCGTCATGGTGAGACGTATGGCATATAAAACACTTGCGGTAAGCCGTTTTGCTGAGTCATTTGAACCTACAGACGGGGTTGGTGCCGTCGGGCCGTACAGCTTGGCAATGACATTTGCTGCAAAGAAGTCACCGCTGCCATCGACCGAGATAGGCAGGCGCGGATGGGTTATGACAGTCAAATTTGCATCTTTTCCGACAATAAAATTGCTCAGATGTTCGCCGCGGTGCTTGGCTCGTGAGGCCAATTCCGGGGGCAGATCGGCGGGATGTAGACTGATTCCCTTGAGGACGATTTGTCGCGCGCCGGCTCGGTGTAACTTGGTTAGGAGGAGACGGATGAAGGGCCAATTGGGGCGTTCGGAGGCGGGGTAGGGCAGATTGACGAGGCGGCAGCCCTCGGTCAGATTAGGCAGAAGGAGCTCGGCATGTGCCGTCAGGGCGGCCATGGCGTCGCAGAGCTCGGGCGTATACGTCGGATAGATTTCGCCGTGGTCACCCATAACCGGATCAACAATTAGCATGGCCTCGGGATGGGCGGCGGCAAAATCCAGAACTTGCTTGATTTGGCCAGGCGCCGAGAGGAAACCGGTATAGATGTAGTCGACTCTGTCGAGTGTGGCACGCCAATGCGCCAGCCATTCCGACCAGATCGAATTGAGATCCTGATAGGTAAAACCCGGTACTCCGGTATGTGCGGAGAGAACCGCCACCGGCAGGGGACAGACCTCAAAGCCTGCCGCCGCCAAGACGGGGAGAACCGTGGTCATGGAACCGGAACCGTAGCCGCTCAAATCGTGAACGGCGATAATTCGCCGGGGTTGTGTAGACATTACGTACCTCAGAGAGACGCCTCCCCGAGTTCTTCATCGGGGAAGTTCAATATCATCAGAAATTCGTTGCGCGGATCCTGACCGATGATTTCAAAACCGAATTTCTTATAGAGACCCTGGGCGCGGACATTGTCCTGACGGGTGGTCAAGATTATGCCGCCCTTGCGATGCGCCCGTGCGGTATTCACAGCATGTTGCATCATGAGAGTGCCCAGCCCCTGCCTTTGGAAGCCGTCGCGCACCCCGATACCGAACCAGGGAACGCGCTTGCTCCAGTTCCAGAAAAAGACATAGCCGACGACAATTTCACGATCACCGCTACCGGTCACGGCAATAAAGCGGTTCGTATCCGGAT
>JAAZJE010000088.1 GCA_012800515.1 Clostridiaceae bacterium | reverse complement strand
TGTTGGCTCGCGAATTGACGAAACGGTTTGAAGAGTATTGGCGGGGTAGTGTTGCGGCGGCCTTGGATTTTTTCGCGACGGTTGAGCCGCGAGGTGAGTATGTATTAGTATTATATCCGTTAAGCGACGCCGACGATGAGTCGGTAAATGCGGAACGGTTGAGCGATGCGCATTTGTTGGAAGTGTATGCGGAGAGCGGTTCGTTACGGTCTGCCGCGGTCGAATTGAGTCGGGCCGGGTACGGCAGCCGGAATGAGATTTACAAACGGCTCTTGGAGCTGACGAAAGAGAACTGACATGATAGATGAAAGAAACGGCGGCGGGAACAGGCCGGAGTCAAGTTACGATGAAGGTGCGGACTTTTGGGGCGATGCCGCGCGGCAAAGGCGCCGGGGACGCAGATCGTATGAGCAGCCCGGCAACTTTGCGGCTACGGACGGCTCGAAGGCGAACGGTAGCATAGACTACGGTGCGGGTCCACCCGGGGGTTTCGGTGCCGGCTACGATGCAGGTCCGACCACGGGTTTCGGAGCAGGATACGATGCGGGTTCGCCTGGGGGTTTCGGTATCCGCTCTGCCGCGGACGCCGGTGCGGAGGTGGATACGGTTAATTATGCACCTTTACCGCTGGGAAAAAAGCGTCGACCGATAATCAGAAATTTTTGGCTGTATACGCTGAGCTTTGCGGTGCCGTTTCTTTTGGTTGCGATTGCTTTTGTGGCGATGCAGTTCTATCCTATCGGTGATCGTACGCCTTTGACGGTGGATCTTTACCACCAGTACGCTCCTTTCATGAGCGAGCTGCGTTACAAAATCTTAAATGGCGAGAGTCTGTTGTATTCGTGGCACGGCGGCTTAGGAATGAACTTCCTGGCGGTTTTTACGTATTATCTGGCTTCGCCGTTGAATGCTTTATTGTTGGTTTTCCCGATTTCGGGACTGGCGATCGCAATTATTTTGCTGATTGTGATCAAGATAGGCCTGATGGGGTTGTTCATGGGGATTTTGCTGCACCGGGGAGTGATGGCCTTTACCGAGCCGGGTATCGGCGCAATCGGCTCGGGCGGCTCGGCCAAAGGTGGTACGGCGGTTGCACCGCGGAGGCGGCTACTGCGTTTACGTTCGATTGAGAGGGCAGGCAGGCTCGGTGCCGAGGAGCGAAATCGCCGGCTTTACGAACGTGAGGTAGATACGCGGCGCGGACATACGTACTTGGTAATTGTCGGGGCAACGTTGTTTGCGCTGTCGGGCTTTATGATGGCATATTTCTGGGACGTGATGTGGCTCGATTCGATTTATCTGTTGCCGCTGGTGATACTCGGTGTGATTCTGCTGGTTCGTAAGGGAAATCTTATCCTCTATCCGATAGCCATCGCCTCGGCGGTGGCGGTGAACTATTACATAGGCTTTTTTGTGGCACTGTTCACGGCGCTGTTTTTCATCTCTTATCTGATTTATGTTTGGCCGGATCTGCGCACGGAGCGTTCGCGTCCGATCAGGATTGCGGCGCTGCGGATTTTTCAGTTTGTGCTGATGTCGGCGCTGGCGGCCGGTATTACGGCTTTTCTGTCGTTACCGACCTGGATGGCTTTGCAAATGACCTCGGCGGCGGGCGACAGTTTCCCGAAGAATCATAAGTTCGAGTTTACTGTCCTTGAGTTCATGACCCGTCATCTCATCAGTATGAAACCTTCGATCCGCGACGGACTTCCGAATATCTATGCGGGTTTGATTAGTCTCTTGGCTTTGCCTTTGTATGTTTTTAACAGGCGGATCCGGTTGCGTGAAAAGGTCGCCTCACTCAGTTTGTTGGCCTTCCTCTTCCTGAGTTTCAATTCCAATTATCTGAATTTCATCTGGCACGGGCTACACTATCCGAACCAGTTGCCGTACAGGTATTCGTTCCTTTACAGCTTTGTGCTGGTGATTATTGCGGTGCGGGCATTGATGAATCTGCGCTACTTGAAGAAGGGAATCGCGTTGGGTGCGG
>JAAZJE010000087.1 GCA_012800515.1 Clostridiaceae bacterium | reverse complement strand
TTGTGTCCCGCCGGGGGCCTTTTCCGAGGTCTGTGCGGGGACATTAGTTGCAAACTTGCCGAAAGCCCTGAGTTGTGGGACTCGCTAATAGGCAATAATAGACACTAACAGGCGTTTCCCGGGGCCGACGAATCTGCTTTCGGCAACTTTGCAGTTTGTGTCCCGCCGGGGGCCTTTTCCGAGGTCTGTGCGGGGACATTAGTTGCAAACTTGCCGAAAGCCCTGAGTTGTGGGACTCGCTAATAGGCAATAATAGACACTAACAGGCGTTTTCGGGCGCCGACGAATCTGCTTTCGGCAACTTTGCAGTTTGCGTCCCGCCGGGGGCCTTTTCCAGGGTCTGTGCGGGGACATTAGTTGCAAACTTGCCGAAAGACGATTCAGGGAACATTCAGGGTTCAGGGAACGCCGGCCGTTGGCCGATCCCTCCCTCTTGACACTTGAATAGGCGCTCAACTATAATCAGTATCACTTGAACAAACGCTCAAGTGATACTGATTATTTAGGAGGCGCCTTGCCATGTGTGATGCTACGGATCAAAACCTTGCGGATGAGAGTCAGTTCATTCATCCAAATATAGTTGCGACGGTGCAAAAGGAAAGTCCGTCCCCCGAGTTGCTCAGCGATTTGGCGGATCTCTACAAGATTTTCGGCGACAGCACCAGGGTTCAGATTCTCAGCGCCCTGCGTGTTCATGAGATGTGCGTCGGCGATCTGGCCGGACTGCTGAACATGACCCTGTCCGCAGTTTCGCATCAATTGCGCGCTTTGCGGGCTAATAAGCTCGTTAAATCCCGTCGGGACGGCAAAATCATTTTTTACAGTCTTGCTGATGCGCATGTTGAAGCGATTCTCGATATGGGTCTCGAACATCTACAGGAGATCAACTGTCCGCCGCACGATCCGCATTGTTTCGAGGAATAGAGGTGGAATATGTTGGAATCGGACAATACTGCAGGTTGGGAACTAGCCACCGGTTCTTATGCGCACCCGCATACTCGCGCTTGCGACGAAGGTTGCGCCCACGGTGCCGCGCACCCGCATGATGTCGCCTGCGCCCACGGTGCCGCGCACCCGCATGACGCCGCCTGCGCCCACGGTGCCGCGCACCCGCATGATGCCGCCTGCACCCACGGTGCCGTGCACACGCATGACGCCGCCTGCACCCACGGTGCCGCGTACATGCATGACACCGCCTGCACCCACAGTGCCGCGCACACCCACGCACGCACGCTCACGGACACAGCGCAAAACACACACTCACATGCGCACGAACACGGTGCCGGCTGTGCCCACTGCGATATACGCGCCCACGGCGCGAAACGCGACGAGCGCGCGGAAAAAATCCGGGCAATTCTTCTGATTATGGCCGGCGTTCTGTTTGCCGTCGGCCTGCTGCTGTACTTCCTAAAACATGCGCAAATTTATGCGCAAATCGCCATTACTCTCCTGGTCCTTGCCTGGCTTTTAGCCGGCTTTCCGGTTATCCGGCAGGCGCTGAGCAATATCATTCGCGGTCGCATCTTCGACGAATATTTTCTGATGACAGTCGCCACGGTCGGTGCGCTCGCGCTCGGAGAATTTGCCGAAGCGGCGGCGGTGATGCTTTTCTACCGTTTGGGCGAGTATCTCGAGTCGCGGGCACTCAATCGTTCGCGTCGTTCCATAGCCGCACTCATGGATATTGCTCCCGAGGTTGCCTATCGGCTGGTTGATGACAATGTGGTGGCGACGGAACCAGACGCAGTCCAAGTCGGTGAAATAATTGTGGTTCGGGCCGGTGAACGCATCCCATTGGACGGCGAAGTTGTTTCCGGCGTCAGTGAGCTCGACACTCGCTCCCTGACCGGCGAATCTCTGCCGCTTGCCGTCGCTCCCGGTCAGACGATTCTCAGCGGTTCACTCAATCTCAACGGCTTGCTCTATATGCGTGTAACACACCCCTATGCGGACTCTACCGTCAGCAAAATCCTGGCTCTGACCGAGACCGCTCTCGAACGCAAATCGCGCTCCGAGCAGCTGATCACTCGCTTTGCCCGTGTTTATACTCCGATCGTCGTCGGTCTCGCCGTTCTCGTCGCTCTCCTGCCGCCGCTCTTCCTTGGCGCGTCCTGGACGGTTTGGCTCCCGCGGGCATTGAACTTCTTGGTTGTTTCCTGCCCTTGCGCTCTGGTCATCTCAATACCGCTGAGCTTTTTCGGCGGTATCGGCATTGCGGCGCGACGCGGGATTTTGGTCAAAGGCAGCAATGTTCTTGAGCGTTTGGCCGCTCTCTGCGGTCTCGCCTTCGACAAGACCGGAACGCTTACCGAAGGGCGCTTCACCGTTACCGAAGTCCGTTCTTTCACGGATATGAGCAAAGCCGATCTCCTTGCTCTCGCCGCCCGACTGGAGCAGGGTTCAACCCATCCTCTGGCACAGGGAATTATTGAGGCCGCCGCGAACGGTACTCCGAGCACAGAGATCGCGCCGGACGCTTTGGCCGCTATTGCGACCTCGGACATGACGGATGGGGCGGCTGCTTCTTCAGTCTCGCACACTAATTGTGAAGTTGACGTCGCCACTTGGGAGGAAATTTCCGGCAAAGGCGTGACGGTGCAGAGCAAGGATAAACAAGTGCGCTACCTACTGGGAAACGTCGGACTGCTACGTGAATTTATGGAGGAAAAGGGAAGCGGGACTGACGGCTTGGTCAAAAAAATCGATAATGCAACGGCCAAGGCACAGGCCGGGACAACGCTTACTTGGGTGGCGCGGATCGGGGAAGAGGGTGAATTTGCAGCCGGTACGGGGAGGTGGCTGACTTTGCTCGGCTATATTGGTAGCAGTGATATTGTGAAGCCGGCGGCGCGGGAGGCAATCCACGCATTGAGACAGCTCAATCTGCGCCAGCTTGAGATACTGAGCGGTGACTGTGCGGGGATGGTCGAGCGGGTGGGTCGTGAGCTGGAACTAGACGGTTGGAGGGCCGAGCTGTTGCCGGCTGATAAAGTTGCGAGATTGACCGAAATCCGTACGGAACTGGCAACGAACGGAGGACTAAACCGTTTGGGTAGATGGCAAAGACAATCAGGCGGAACAGTCGGTTTTGTCGGCGACGGAATCAACGATGCGCCGGTGCTGGCCGTAGCCGATGTCGGCGTGGCAATGGGTGGCGTCGGCAGTGATGCCGCAATTGAAGCCGCCGATACGGTACTGATGACCGATGATCCGCTGCTACTTCCGCAGGCAATTCGGATCAGCCGCGCGACATTGCAGAATGCCCGGCAAAACATGGTGTTGGCTCTAGGCATCAAGACTCTGGTGCTTATTCTTAGCGTTTGCGGCTTGGTGAATATGTGGGCGGCGGTCTTTGCCGATGTCGGTGTGACATTATTGGCGATCGGGAACGCCCTGCGGCTGTTGCGCCGCTGAGAACGGCAAGAGCTTGGCCGGGGCGCGATGACGAAGTCTAAAAACGGAGTCTCAAGACGGAGCCTACACCGGTCTACTGAATGCTGTACATTTCTTTGCTATAATGACGCCAACAAGCCTGTAAAGGAGAAGCGGCATGAGCTACGATCCATGGGATGTCATTGTAGCAGGTGGAGGTGTGTCCGGCTGCATGGCGGCGCTTGCGGCCTCCAGACAGGGAGCGCGGACGTTGATCGTGGAGCAGTATGGTTTCCTGGGCGGAGCGCTCACCAATGCGGGTGTCGGTCCCATGATGACTTTCCATGCCGGAAAAAGGCAGGTTGTTACCGGGCTTCCACAGGAATTGATCGACCGGATGACGGAAAAGGGCGGCTGTGCCGGACATATCGAGGACACCACCGGCTATGCGTCGTCCATCACTCCCTTTGATGCCGAAGTCCTGAAGCTGACACTGGACGAAATGATGTTGCAAAGCGGAGTTGAGGTACTGTTTCACGCTTGTCTGACTGGTGTGGAAAAGGACGGAGAAACCATCCGCAGTATTCATGTGCAGACGCGTGGTGGGGAGCTGGAACTGAAAGGCACAGTGTTCGTCGACGCAACCGGCGATGCGGCGCTGTCTTTCCTTGCCGGAGCAGATGTGCGACAGGGACGCGATGCTGACGGCCTGTGCCAGCCCATGACGGCTAATCTAAAGGTGCGCTGTGTGGATATAGAGCGCGTGAAGACTGAAATCCGCAATAAGCCCCATAATTTTAATATAAAGGATCTTTCCTCATTGGATCGTGCGCCGATGCTGGCCATGGCCGGATACTATGAGGAATTCAACGCTGCCAAGGCAGCCGGAGAAATCAGCACTGAACGCGAGGACGTGTTGCTGTTTGAGACGGTGCGTCCGGGCGAAGTGATCGTCAACACTACGCGCGTTATCCGTCTCAATCCCGTAGACGCGTGGGAGCTGTCGCGTGCGGAAATTGAGGGACGTAAACAGGCGCATGAGCTTATCCGTTTTTTTCGCAAACGCTGCGCGGGATTTGAACAGGCAGAGTTGATCTCCACCGGTGTGCAGATCGGTGTGCGGGAATCCCGTCGCGTGATGGGAGAATACCTGCTGACGGCGGAGAATCTGCTTTTTTCAAAGGAGTTTGAGGATAGCGTGGCTCTGGGCGGCTATCCCATTGATATCCATAATCCCGCCGGGGCTAAAACCGATACCACCCATTTGAAACCTGGTCAGTACTATTTCATTCCCCTGCGCTCCATGATTGTGAAAGGGATTGATAACCTGATGGTTTGCGGACGTTGCATTTCGGCCACTCATGAGGCCGGAGCGGCTGTGCGCGTAACCCCGATTGCTATGGGAATGGGTCAGGCGGCCGGCGTGGCCGCGGCGCTAAGCGCGAAGGAGAACGGCAAATTGCGTGAGCTGAACGTCGCCGATGTGCAAGAAACACTGGAAGCTATGGGTGCGTCGATACGCTGAGGAGGAATGGACTATTATTCAGGATATCAGTAGGATTCGCTGATCGACGCGACCTGCCCGTGGCCTGTCCGTAGCCCCGTAGCCTGCCTGTCGTAGCGTAGTCCGTAGTCCGTAGACACGTCCGCAGCCCGTAGCCGCAGCCCGTCTTGAGTTTTCGTAAAAACCAAAAATTCGGCCAATAAAAGCGGTGAAATCGTCGTTTTTTGGTCAAAATTACAACTGGTAGCATCTAATCCGGCTGTGACTTCGTAGCTAACAGAAAATCTGTTTGA
>JAAZJE010000086.1 GCA_012800515.1 Clostridiaceae bacterium | reverse complement strand
TTTGAGTATCGGGACGTGCTCGCCGGCGGTCGCGCTATCGACGAATGCGGCGTACCCCTGCCGGAAGGCGCCCTCGACATCTGCCTGCAGAGCGATTCCGTCATGCTCGGCGCGGTCGGCGGTCCCAAATGGGATAACCTGCCCGGCCATCTGCGTCCGGAGCGCGCCCTGCTCGGCGTGCGCAAAGGCATGGAGCTCTTCGCCAATCTGCGCCCCGCCCGCCTGATGCCGATGCTCAAGGACGCCAGCCCTCTGCGCAGTGAAATCGCCGCCAAAGGCTTCGACATTATGATCGTCCGCGAACTGACCGGCGGCATTTACTTCGGCAAGTCCGGTCGCTACGACTCTCCGGACGGCGAGACCGCTTTCGACACCGAAACCTATTCCGTCAACGAAATCCGCCGCATCGGCAAAGTCGCCTTTGAGACGGCACGGAAGCGGCGCAAGCTCGTCACCAGCATCGACAAGGCCAACGTCCTCGAATCCTCCCGCCTTTGGCGCGAGACGATTCACGAACTGGCCGCCGAATATCCCGATGTCGAACTGCGCGACATGCTGGTCGACAACGCCGCCATGCAATTGGTGCTCAACCCCGCCCAATTCGACGTCATCGTGACCTCGAATATCTTCGGCGACATCCTCTCCGACGAAGCTTCCCAATTGACCGGCTCCATCGGCCTTCTGCCCTCCGCCTCGCTCGGCGCCACCACCCGCGGCCTGTACGAGCCGATCCACGGCTCCGCTCCCGACATCGCCGGACAGAACCTGGCCAATCCGATCGCTACCGTTCTCTCCGCCGCAATGATGCTCCGTCTCTCCTTCGGTCTGACCGAGGCGGCGGACGCCATCGAGACCGCCGTCGACGCAGTGCTCGCAGCCGGCCTGCGCACCAAAGACATCGCCCGCGGCGGCCCCCACATCGGCAGTGACGCCATGACCCGCGCCCTGCTGGATCAGTTGCGCTAAAACAGTCGCTCTTAAGGAGAAGAAAATGTTACCTCTTACCACTCAGCTGACCGCCAACCCCAAGCCCAAGCCGCAGGATGAGAACAAACTCGGCTTCGGCACCCTATTTACCGACCATATGTTCATGTGCAACTACACCGCCGGACACGGCTGGCACGACGCACGCATCGAGCCTTATGCCCCTTTCCAAATCGACCCGGCCTGCGTGGTCCTGCACTACAGCCAGACCATCTTTGAGGGACTGAAATGCTACCGCCGCGCCGACGGAGAACTGCAGCTCTTCCGGGTCCGCGACAACTTCGCCCGCATGAACCGCTCCGCTCTGCGCATGGGCATGCCGGAACTCGACATCGAGACCTTCATCGCCGGTCTGATCGAACTGCTGAAAGTCGAACGCGGCTGGGTGCCGCATCAGGACGGCACCAGCCTCTACATTCGCCCCACACTAATCGCCACCGACAACAAATTAGGCGTTCACACCTCGGCAACCTATCTGTTCTATATTATCCTCTCGCCGGTCGGCGCCTACTACAAGAACGGCCTGGCTCCGAATGATATCTATGTTGAAGATAAATATGTCCGCGCCGTCCGCGGCGGTATCGGCGAGACCAAAGCCGGCGCCAACTACGCCGCCTCCCTGCTGGCCGGTATGTACGCCGAGGAAAAGGGCTATGCCCAGGTCCTCTGGCTGGACGGCGTCCAGCAGCGTTATATCGAAGAAGTCGGCGCCATGAACATCATGTTCGTCTATGACAACAAAAAGATCGTAACTCCGCGGCTCAACGGCAGCATCCTGCCCGGCATCACGCGCGATAGCGTGCTGCAAATAGCACCGCATTTTGGACTGGAAGTCCTCGAGGACCGCCTCGATATTTATGAAATCATGCGCGATATCGCCAACGGTCACATCACCGAATCCTTCGGCACCGGCACGGCGGCGGTGATCTCGCCGGTCAAGGCCTTCGCCTTCCGCGGCGAAATCTACCCGGTCGGCGACGGCGGCATCGGCCCGGTCGCCCAACAACTCTACGACACCCTCACCGGTATCCAATACGGCAGACAGCCGGATCCGCTGGACTGGATCACGCGAATTTAAACGACTATCCGCTCATATTCGGCTATAACACCCTGCGATTAACCCCCGCAGGTGTTTTTTGCTCTTGCTTTCGGGTACTAACGACGGTTTTCGGGCGCAGGCGACACCCCTTTTCGGCAACTTTGCAAGTTGCGTCCCGCCGGAGTCCGCTACCGGGGTCGGTGACAGGGCCTGGCGACACCCCTTTTCGGCAACTTTGCAAGTTGCCGAAAGCCGATCGAGAGCGGTGGTGCCTCAGTCTACAAAGTTGCAAAGTTGCCGAAAACCCAAGTGACGTAGAGGCCTAAGCGCCGCACGGGAGCTCAACCCACCGCGCCGTGTCCGCCGGCCCGCACCGACCCGCGCCCGCCCGTTGACCTACGTGCGCATATCTATTACACTAACAGCATAATATTTCCGTTATGTATATCGGAACGGCTAATTAAGGCAAGGGAGACATTATGAATAACAATCTATTTCCTGATTTCCCACATAATAATAGCGCGGCAAAAGACCAAGAGGAAACAGACGCGAAAACGCCCGCCGTAAGCAATTTGCTGATGTGGGCATCCGTAATTATGATCGTCCTGACTCTGATAACGGCCATCTTTTTCATCCCCGTTCTATTCAATCTGGGGAACACAACCCTACTTGAGTCGAACTATCTTCAATCGATTCTAAGCGGGCAGCCTCGCAATATTTTGACTTTTCTCGGAGAAGCTTTCATCGGCTTCGGGAGCACTACTTTCGTCATAGTCATGGGAATCCTGCGCCTTCTCCTGTCCGTATTGGCTGTCTACAATGGTCTTTCAGGAAAAGTCGACGTTGCCCACTGGTTGGGAATAGCTCTGATTGTCGTTAACGCAATCATTCTTCTGCCGGTGATTTTGACCTTCGCCCGTTTGATCCCCATGTTAGCGGCGATTTTCTATACCTACGCCGCCGGGAAAAGCCCCGAATACTAACCGGCAAAGCTAAACTGACAACTGCCTCCCCGCTGTCGCGAAAAACGGGCTTATAGCATGGACGCCGTGTTAAACCGTAAGCAGATCATATCAAGCGACATATTTATTTACACAATTACACAGGCCGCCATTGTTATTACCCAGGTCGCAATAATATCGCTAATTGTAATACAGACCCAGAGCCTGGCGGATAACCGACTCAAAGCGATCAGCCATGCGCAGGAAACCCAGATCATTGGGGTGAATGTGGTCGACTATACAGGCGTCCTGGTCACTACCGCCATACAGTGTTGAGCCGTCAACATAGTAGAGATTCTGGTCGCCTTGGCTCAAACCATAGTTATATGTATCGACAATAATTCGATTTGTCCGGTTGCGATCAATCCGCGGTTGCGGGCTCCGATCCGGAACTTTTGGATAGCGGGGCATGGAGACCAGAATAATCGGCAAATCGGGCTGGGCGCGGCGCACTATTTCGTAAAAGGGGCGATGGGTCTGCGCGAGGTGTTCGATTGAGGGGATATTGGCTTCGTAATTCATCACAAAGAGACTGATCTTCTGTTCGGCTATAAAATGAGCCAAAGCAGCTTCGCCACGGTCCGCACCGGAGAAGCCGAGATTGATTGTGTCGATATCCAGGCGCCGCCCGATATGGCTCAGCCAGGTATTGCCCGGGCGCGAAGCCGCACAACCCTGATCTATGGACGAACCGTAGGCCAGTACGGGGCACCGGTTTGTATAAGGGCGCGGGGCAAAGATTCGCGAGCCGGGTTGAATACCGACATAAATTTGGAAGAGCGTGGAATAATTGGGCAGATTGAGTTCAACCTCGTGTTCGTTGTGCAAATCGTGAGTGGCGAAGTAGTAGCAGGTCTGAATAACTGGATTGATCCGGGGATCGGGATGTTCGCCGTAATAAATATTGACAAGGCCTTCGGGCAGGGCATCAGGGGGGTAGGCGACCGGATAATCCGGAGAGACAGGCTGGGCAAAACAGCAGACACGGTAAGAACGGTTGACCCGGCCGCGAGGGGCAACATAAACGTCAATGCCTGACGTACCACCAAGTGTGGTATGTGAATGGATACCTTTGGGCGCAACCTCGGCGGCCACCACAATCCAAGGCGAGTCGGTGGCGAAACGCACGCGACCGCCGGAACTGTGTTTTGCATTGGTTTTTACGCCGTCATTGATGCTCTCATCCTCAAAGAGATAGCGGGGCAAACGATAGAATCGACCCGTGCTGTGCGGCTCGTACAGACCGAGCACCTCAAAGGGTTGCTCAAGGCAGTTGTGATATTCAATCTCTGTCGGCAGACAATTACTTAAAGGTATTCTGGGATCACTCATAAAAAACCTCTTTCCGGCAACTATCATTAGGCTCCTTCATTCCCTGAAGAAGCTTTTTCGTATTTTCTCTCATTCGGCGGTTAATGTAAAGCATGTAATAATGTATGTGTAATAATGTAATGGATAATGTAAAGCGTGTAATGTAAAGCGTTGTCTTTCACAGCCGAATGATATATACTCCTGGCGAACTTACAGATTAGACAAGAGGAGACTTAAATGAAAATTATCGATAAAGGTGTTATTCCTAAGCCCTCCGACAACCCGCACTTTAACAGCAATGCTTTCCCCAGCCTCGCGATTTTGCCTTCGGGACGCTGGCTGGCCACTTTCAGGACGGCCGTTAAAAAAAGGGGACTGCGATTTCCAGGAAGCCGTCATGACTTATTCCGATGACATGGGGAAGAGTTGGAGCGAGCCGTCGGCACCCTTTGTACTGCCCGATATCGATGGCGTTCCGGGACAGTGCCGCAGTCTTAAGTTACTTGCTCTGGGAGGAAGCAGAGTGCTCGCCGTAGCCTGCTGGGTCGATGCCTCGGATCCTTCTCTGCCATTTTATGACCCTGACACCGAGGGACTTAAGGATACCCGTATATTTTATGCCTTTTCCGAAGATGAGGGACTCAGCTGGACGGAACCGAAACTTATGGATATGGGGCAAATCCGCGATCCCGTTCCTTTGACGGGGCCGCCAATGATGCTAAAGGACGGAACAATTGCCTGCCAGTTCGAGATCAACAAGCATTTACATGACCCCTCAAAATGGGTGCATAAATCGGCTCTCATCTTTTCCACCGACGGCGGCAAAACATGGCGGGATCCCGTCATCGTTACCGAGGTTCCCGATATGTATTACTGGGACCAGCGCCCGGCTGTGATGAGTGACGGTCAAACCATTGTTAACTTTTTCTGGACTTTTGACGGTAAGAGTCAACAGTATCTGAACATCCATGCCAGTGAAAGCAAGGACGGCGGCAGGACATGGAGTCCTATTTGGGATACAGGTATCTACGGACAGCCGGGACAGCCCGCCGACCTCGGAGACGGACGCCTCGCCGTAATCGCAATTGATCGTAGCGTTCGTCCGATAATCACGGTGTATACAAGTAGAGACCGCGGCAGAAGCTATGACGAGAGTCTGGTTATTTATGATCACCGGATAGCCGGTCAAGACAGTGTCCGGATGGACCTTAACGAAGCCTGGGCGGAAATGGCGAAGTTCTCGGTCGGGCATCCGCACCTTATCGCCATCGGCAAGGGTGAGCTGCTCGCCTTCTACTACGCAGGAACAGAAACCGATTACACCAGCGTCGAGTTTGTCAGACTGAAAGTCTGAGCTTGCCGTTTTATAATCCTTTCAATTTGAGTCTGCTGTCAACAGCCGCGGCGGCATTGTCGTAGAATATTGCCTCGACCTGTGCACGCGGCAATCGCAGCATATCGCAAGCCTGTTTGAAAGCCAGTAGCCCTTCCACTCCGATAGGGTATAGCTTAGTTCTCTCTTGTTCGGGTACTTCGTCATGGTAGAGCCAGAAAAAACCATCCGCAAGAGAAATACATTTGCCGCGAAGGAACGAAACCGGGAAATCGCTTCCCCAGAGAATACGTTGCGTATCTATGGTGCGCATCAGTTCAAAAAGCC
>JAAZJE010000006.1 GCA_012800515.1 Clostridiaceae bacterium | reverse complement strand
GGATCATGATTGGTAAGCTGATAAATCATATGCGTGCTTCTGAGGAGACTGCGCCGCGACTTGCCCCGGGCTGGCGGCACGAGTATAAATACACGATTTCCTATAAGGCTATGCTGGAAAGCTATTTGCGTCTGCAAGGGATAATGCAGCCGGATTCGCATGCCTATCCGCTGTCCGTCCTGCCGACTCGACCGCGCCTGACCCTGCCCGGATATACGGTGGCCACACTCTACTGGGACGGAATCGAGCGCAAGGGTGTCGGCGGTAAGATGAGCGGTTACGACAACCGCTATCGTTATCGGATGCGTTATTATCCCGATCCCGACAAACCCGAGAGCTTACCGCAATTTTTCCGCCTTGAACGAAAGCATCGTGCCGCCGGAGCTTCACGGAAGAGCAGTGTTCGACTCAGTTGCGAGGAGGCTGAGGCTCTGATAGACGGGACGGATTTTCACCGTCGTGCCGCCGTTCTGAGCGCACTTCGCAATGAAAGGGAGCGCGGTGAGTTTGTCAGTCAATTTGTCGCGGAACAAACAATTGAAAGATTGGAGCCCCGGCTCTTTGTGGTTTATGACCGTATTCCTTTGATCCATCCGGTAGGGAATGTACGGCTGACCTTCGATCTGAATCTACGGGTTGCGCCTTATTCTCGCTCGGGCTCGACGGCTGAAGACAATTCTCGCAATCTCCTGCTTCCGGGACTGACCCGCCCGATCTTCGAGCCGAACCAATTGATTATGGAGTTGAAATACGACCGGGTTTTGCCGCAGATGATTGCCTTGCTGTTGCGGCGTGAGGGCATGCCGCTTGAGGCGATCAGCAAATATATATATTGCGTTGAAAAAACGTTATATTGATTTCATACGAATGAGGGAATATCTGTGAGAAAAGCAATTTTGGATTTATTAGATGTGAAAGTTAATCAGCCGTTAACGCCGGAACGTATCCTGACCTGTCTTGCGGTCACGCTGGTTATGTCACTGATTCTGCTGATTATCTATCGCTATACCTGGCGCGGAGTGCTCTACAACCACAATTTTGCCCGCTCGCTGATCCTCGTATCGATGATTACCTGCCTGGTGATTTTGCCGATTTCTTCAAACATCGTTCTCTCTCTGGGTATGGTCGGAGCGCTTTCGATTGTCCGTTACCGTACCGCGCTGAAGGATCCGATGGACATAGCGTTTATGTTCTGGGCAATTTCAATCGGTCTGACCAGCGGCGCCGGCTTCTTTATTGTGGCCATTATCGGTACGCTGGCGATCGGTCTGATCATACTGCTAATGTCGCTACTGGGCAATGTCAAATTCGCCAAGTCCTATCTTCTGATTCTCAACCTGGATCCCGGAACACGGATTAAGTTGAGTGACTATTTGCCGCGCTATGATTTGCAGAGCCAGACGATCACGCCGACCGGGATAGAACTGGTTATTTCGCTACGCCTGAAAGACAAATCAACGGTATCGATTCAGAAACTTATGGACATTGAAGGCGTTCAGGCAGCCAGTCTCGTTGCCCATGCAGGTGAGACTTGATCTTTGCTGCTTTTTAGTGATATAGTTAATCGCGTCTTTGCGATGCGATATGCGTGGCTACATAGAGACGATAAGGAGTATTGACTAATGATTAACCTTCCTTCGGGACTATTCGGAATTTTTTTGTTGGCTGACGGAGCGGCTGCGGACCAGGGAGTTTCGCCGTTAGGTCTGATCGGCACGCTGATCATGCCTTTGGCGCTTCTGGGCGTACTGTGGTTTATTATGATCCGCCCCCAAAGAAAGCGCGAAAAGGAACTGAAAAAGCAGCGAGAGAGCATGACGGTCGGCGATAAAATCATCACGATCGGCGGCATCGTCGGAAAAGTCGTCAACATCCGTGACGATGAAGTGACGATTTCGACGAGTGTGGCGAATAACTTGGTTACTTTCCGCAAGGAGGCGATTAATCAGGTAATTAAGCCGATCTCCGATGATGACTAAGTATTGGGAGAAAGATATGAAGCACATTAAGGTAGTTAGTCAGCCGCAGAGTCTGCGCCGACCCGCCAAGCCGTGCGGGGAGTGTCAGACTTCCTGTCAGTCCGCCTGCAAGACCAGTTGCACGGTGGCAAATCAGAAGTGTGAGCAGATTACTAAGTAGTTAATTTGGTACATTGCTTTAAAATTCACGGTGATCGTCTGGCATGGGATTCCGAGACGCAGGCTCTCCTTATTTTGGACGAGCCTGCTTTTGCCTGTCTGGAACTATACGTGCAGTCCGCAGGGCGGGCGCCGGACGACGCGGAATTGCGCCGCCTGAACCGTGAACGGGGGATCGCTTTTGAAGAGTTGCGCTCGGCGCGCGAGGAAATTGATGAACTGATCGCCGCCGGCCATCTCTTTGCTCCGCGAGCTCCGGTTGCCGCGGAGGTTCTGTACCCGGAACCTCCGGTCATTAAGGCGCTTTGTCTGCATCTTTGCCATGATTGCAATATGCGTTGCCGCTACTGCTTCGCCGGAACCGGGGATTACGGTACGGGCAAACGAACCATGATGTCGACGGAAATCGGCAAGCGGGCCATAGATTTTCTGATTGAAATGTCGGGCAGCCGACGTAATTTGGATATTGACTTTTTCGGCGGCGAGCCCCTGCTGAACTGGGAAGTAGCCAAAGAATTGACTCTGTATGCCCGACAGCGCGAAGTCGAGACCGGCAAGGAACTGCGCCTGACCTTGACAACGAATGCACTTCTTCTTGATGCCGAAAAGCGCGAATTTATTAATCGCCACATGAAGAACGTGGTGTTGAGCTTTGACGGAAGGCGAGAAGTGCAAGACAATATGCGCCGCGCCGTCGGCGGGCAGTCGACTTTTGAGCGGGTGGCGGCCAATATCGATGCTTTTATTCCGGAACGCGGCGATGCCGAGTACTATGTGCGCGGCACCTATACGCACTTCAATCTCGACTTTGTCGAGGATGTGCTAATGATGGCGGATCGCGGCTGGGAACAATTGAGTCTCGAGCCGGTCGTCGGTGCCCCTGAGAAGGAATGGAGTCTGCGGACGGAGGATTTGCCGGAAATCATAGCTTCTTATGAACGGCTGGCGGCGGAATATGTACGTCGACGCAGAGACGGAAGCGAGGATCCTCCCTTTGCCTTTTTCCATTTCAATATCGACCTCGAGAGCGGCCCCTGCTATTATAAACGGCTCAAGGGTTGCGGTGTCGGCGTCGAATATTGCGCGGTGGCTCCGGACGGCACTTTGTATCCCTGCCATCAGTTCGTCGGCAAGCCGGAATTCGTCCTGGGTAATGTTATGGAAGAGCCGCCGCTTACCAATCAGGACTTACTAGAACGTTTTCGTTCTCTATTGGTGCCCGATAGGGTCCCGTGCCGAGACTGCTGGGCCTTATATTTTTGTTCCGGTGGCTGTCCGGCCGCGGCCTGGTACGAAACGGGGAGTTTGGACAAGGTGTACGAGCAGAGCTGTGTGCTGCAGCAGCACCGCCTGGAATGCGCGTTATGGATACAAACGCAGCTGAATAGAGACTAATTATGAATGGAAGGATATCGCAACAAACGATTGAAGCTGTAAAGAACGCATCGGATATCGTCGATGTGGTCGAGCAGTATGTTGTTTTGAGCAAGCGGAGTGGCAATAACCGCTTCGGTTTGTGTCCGTTCCATCGGGAAAAAACGCCCTCATTCAGCGTATCCGTGACGAAGCAGATATTTTATTGCTTCGGTTGCCATAAGGGTGGCGATGTGATCAATTTCATTATGAATATCGAACGTTTGGACTATGTCGAGGCGATTCGTTTTCTCGCCCAGCGTGCCGGTATTGCGGTAGTGACCGATTCTCATCCCCAAGCTCGGGCACGACGCGAGGAGCAGGACATGTTGACCCGGATCAATACCGATGCGGCGCGCTTTTTCTACGCCGGGCTGAATGATCCGGTGGGTCGTTCGGCGCGAGCCTACCTCAAAGACCGGCAAATCGGTGCAAATATACAGCGCAAATTCGGTGTTGGCTTTGCCCGGGACAGCTTTGATGCGTTACATCATCACTTGACTCGTCTGGAGTACCCGCTCAAACTGCAAATGGATGCTGGACTGGTGCGGGAGAGTCGCGACGGTCGTCCGATCGATATGTTCCGCAACCGTCTGATGTTTCCGATTATTGATACGAGAGGGCGGATTATTGCTTTCGGCGGGCGTCTGCTGGAGGGTGTCGGCCCGAAATACATCAATTCACCTGAGACGCGTCTGTTCAGTAAAAACCGCAATCTCTATGGGCTGAACTTTGCGCGTAAAACCCGAGCCGGATTCTTGTTGTTGGTGGAGGGTTACCTTGACGTGCTATCCGTGACCCAGTCCGGTATAAATTGCGCGGTCGCGCCTTTGGGAACGGCATTGACCCGCCAGCAGGCCGAAGTCATGGGCAAGATAGTCAAGAAGGTCGTAATCGCCTTTGACGGCGACCCTTCGGGGCGCGCCGCAACGGAGCGGGCAATCGACCTGATTGAGGAGCGCTCGATTGAAGCGGAGGTTCTTATGCTGCCGGATGGCCTGGATCCGGATGATTTTATTCGCGCCGAGGGAGGAGCCGCATTTGTTGCCTTAATCGAAAGACGTCTTCCGGCCCTGGATTATCGTTTAGAGATGGCGCGACGCTCGAATGAGCGTGACGGCGAGTTGGATAAGGTTGCTTATCAGGAAGCGGCTCTGCAGGTCCTGTTGGGCGAAAAGAACGATATTCTGGTTGAGTTAAAACTGGAACAGGTGGCGGAGAATCTGTCTCTTCCTCTGACCGCGGTGCGTACCGAGTGGGGGAGGCGCAAAGCTCTCCTGCGCCGCGAAGAGGCCGGACGCGCTCAAAGTCTGCCGCCCCCCGTCCGTAGCTTTAGTGAAGCATCATTCAGCCGCACGCCCGCCCGTGCCGGAGATATTCCGCCGCCGACGGATGAGGACGACGGAGAGCGCGAATCTCTGTCTACCGACGAGGTAACGGATACGGAGTTGCTTTTTTTGGCGATACTGGCACAGGTTAATGTCAAACCGTCGGAAATGAATGATCCCGTGCGGGTCGAGGACTTTTCGGCGGGTCAAATGCGGATGATTGCCGCCGAAGTGCTGGCTTTGGCCGAAGAAGAGCAGTTGAACCAGGATCAGCTGATCGCACTGAGTCAGGATGTGGATTTGGCCGGTGGCAAACTGCCCGAGCTCCTGGCACGGGTCTTTATCGTTCTGCCGGAGCCGAATGAATTAGGCGACTGGGGGACGGATTTGCAGCGGTATACCTGGGAAATGCGACGGCGCCAACTTCAGATACTAAAACAGGGTATACTAAATAGAATGAGAACATGCCCCGCCGATGAGGCCGCGGCGACCGCGATTCAGACCGAATTGCGGAAATGTACCGAAGAAATAACCACGGTAAGCGAGCAGCTTGCTTCGTTAAGGATATAAGCGGAAGGAGAAAATAATGTTTTCAGCACAGATTTTTTTGGATATGACTAAATTAAAGAAGGATGACGCTTCTTCCACCGGTATAGCGAAAAAGAGCGACGGACGGTACTTTATCCTGCATCGCGAACGTCCGTCCGATTTAGTGATTAAGCCGCTTACCCGTAAGACGGATGAAGCTACCATCAATATCGCGCCGTTTATTCCCGGGCGTCTTTCGGATTTACAGAGAAAGGCTGCTCTCAAGCGAGCTCAACAGACCAGGCGCGCCGCCACTTCACTGGTGAGCGAGTTGGTTGAAAGAGCACGCGACAACGAAAATAAGCTCTCATATCGTGAAGTCATGAATATACTCGAGGATGCGGAACTCGATCTGGACGAGGCCGAGCGCGTTCTCGATCAATTGGAAGACCACGGTATTCAGCTGATTGCCGACGCCGTTCAGGAGGACGAGTCGCTTGATTCGGATCTCGAGCTCGAGACTGAGGCGGTGAATGTCGATGACCCCGTGCGGATGTATCTGAAGGAAATCGGCCGTGTACCTTTGCTCACAGCGGACGAGGAAAAGGAGCTTGCCCAGGCGATTATTGACGGCGACCCTTATGCGCGGGATCATCTTTGCGAGGCCAATCTGCGTCTGGTTGTCAGTATTGCCAAACGTTATGTCGGCAGAGGAATGTCGTTCCTGGATCTGATTCAGGAAGGTAATTTGGGCCTGATGAAAGCAGTGGAGAAGTTCGACCACACGAAGGGCTTTAAGTTCAGCACCTACGCGACCTGGTGGATTCGCCAGGCGATTACGCGGGCGATTGCCGATCAGGCCCGAACGATCCGTATTCCGGTGCATATGGTCGAGACGATCAACAAGCTGATTCGCACTCAGCGCCAGATGATTCAGGAGCTGGGGCGCGAGCCGGAGGTTGAGGAATTGGCCGCCGCTCTGGGCATGACCGTGGATAGGGTAAGGGAAATCATGAAGATCTCCCAGGAGCCCGTGTCTCTGGAGAAGCCGATCGGTGAGGAGAAGGATAGCCAGTTGGGCGACTTCATTCCCGATGAGGACGCGCTCTCTCCGGCCGACCAGGCCGCCAATACTCTCCTTAAGGAGCAACTGATCGAAGTGCTCTCCGAGTTGACGCCGCGGGAGGAAAAGGTTCTGCGCCTGCGTTTCGGCCTGGATGACGGTAAGAACCGTACTCTCGAGGAAGTCGGACGCGAATTCACGGTAACGCGTGAGCGGATTCGCCAGATCGAGGCAAAGGCCTTGCGCAAATTGCGTCGTCCGTCCAATACGGAAAAGCTGAAAGATTTCCTGAGCTGATTGGTCACACGATGGCCGCCGGAGGAATGCTTGGCCGGAATAAAGCAAAATATCGATTTACCGCCTCTCCGGCTCGGCCCGCGCCTGGAGTGTTTACTGTCACTTCTGCCGGCCGTAACCGGACGTCTGATCGATATTGGTTGTGATCATGCGCTTTTGCCGATAGCCGCTCTTGAGCGGGGAATGGTCGGAAGCGCGTTGGCGGTTGACGTACGTAGCCGTCCTCTGGATAGAGCCCACGCGAATATCATCGCACGGGGACTCGAGCAGGGGATAGGCACCGTACTTTCGGACGGTTTTGACGAGATAGACTTGCAACCCGGAGATACGGCGGTAATTGCCGGTATCGGTGCTACCGTAATAGTGGATATTCTCCGGCGCGCTCGGGAATCGGGGAAGCTCTTTCCCGGGTTTTTTCTACTGCTCCAGCCGACACGCTCAACGGCGGCATTGCGAATGTATCTGACTCCCGAGTGGGAGATCGTTGCCGAAAAATTCTTCTTTCAAGGTGGACGGCTGTACAACTTTTTAAGTACTACCTATCGTGGCTGTAGTGAAGACAACTCGACAACACATAATGACAACATTACTGAATTTCCGGATATTTCCGTCGATATTTATAGTTATATAGCTAAGCGCAAACCCTCGCCGGCTTCGCTGTATAGCGTCTGGATGGGCGAGTGTAATTTGCGTGACCGGGGAATTGCTCCAGATCTGTGGCGGCGTTATTTGCGACATCAATTATCGGCGGCGCGCGAATTTATGCTTGGCGCACCGAGCAAACAGAAGGAAACTTGGCGGGAATTATGCCGAATTTTGGAAGAGGAGATTAAATAGCATGGTTAGGCAGAGAACCGTAGGAGAAATCGGGTCGGCACTCCTCAGATTGGCGCCGGCGGATTATGCCGAGGCCTGGGACAAAGTGAATCTCAATGTCGGTCGACCGTGGAGTCCGGTCAAGAAGTCATTCCTCTGCTTGGATATCACTGCGGCGCTACTGGAGCAAATCGATGATTTTGAACCGGAACTTGTTATTACGCATCATCCGCTGATCTTTAATCCGCTGGAAAACCTTGATGCCGGTTCCGGGGCCGGTATATCGTTGTTACTGCAATTAATCGAGTCGGGTATTGCCGTTTGGGCGGTACACACTAATTTGGACTATTGTGTCGGCGGCGTGGCCGATGCTTTGGCGCATACTTTGGAGTTGCGACCCTCCGGAACACTGCGCCCGCTGTCGTCGAAGCTGACGCTCGCATACGATCATGTGCTGGCCGCCGAACTGCCGGCTTTGAACGGAATATATGCGCTTGAAAATGAAGAGAAGGACTTTCTGGCAGATGTGATTCCAGGATACGGGCGTCTGGTTACTTTACCGGGACGTCACAGCCTGGATGACCTTTTAGGCTTATGTCAGGAGCGCTTGAATTGCCCGGCCGTTCTGAGCAATATGCGCAAGGATCGCCCGGTTTCGCGTCTGGCTCTGTGCCCGGGCTCTTTCGACGCAAGTGCGCTACCGGATCTGATCGGGGCGAAAGTCGATGCCGTGATTACGGGTGAATGCAAGCATCATGAATTACTCGGCCTCGCGGCGGAAGGGATCGCCGTTCTGGTTGTCGGCCATGCCGCATCCGAATGGCCGGTGATTCCGTATTTGCAGCGTTGGTTACAGCAAAGTTGCCCCGGTCCCGAATATGCCGCTGAAGAATTCCCGAGTTCGTGTATAATAGACGTATTCTGAGAGTGCCGGGCTGCCGCGCGATTTGAACGAAAGTTGAATTGTGAGGAAAGTCCGGGCTTCGCAGGGCAAGGGTGCCGGCTAACGGCCGGTGAAGGCGACTTTAAGGAAAGTGCAACAGAAAGATACCGCCTCGTCAGAGGTAAGGGTGAAATGGTGAGGTAAGGGCTCACCGATCAACCGGAGACGGATTGGTCCTGTAAACCCCACCCGAAGCAACACCGTGGAGAGACAATACGGCGGCCCGCCGGTCTCGGGGAGGTGGCTAGAGCGTCTCGGCGACGACACGCCCAGATAGATGGCAGTCGAATACAGAACCCGGCTTACAGGCACTCTCGGAATTTTCTTTTGTTTTCTAATTATGTTAAACTTGCTCAGATTGTAGGACGCTTAGGTATGCTTTGCCTGTGTCGCGACAATATGACAAATTATTTGAGGAGGAATGAAGAGACGATGTCAGTATTGAGAGGAAACGCGATTTTTGGTCAGTCGGGCGGTCCGACGGCGGTAATCAACGCAAGTGCTGCCGGGGTTATTGAGACGGCCCTGCGTCAGACCGGCGTTATTGATAAGGTATATGGAGCGGCGCACGGAATCGTCGGTATACTGAACGAGGTATTCTATGATATGGGTCAGGAGGATCCGCAGGAATTACTTTATTTACGTACAACACCTTCGTCGGCGCTGGGGTCCTGCCGTTACAGACTGGCCGACCCGAAGAAGGATGATACGGATTATCTGCGTCTGCTGGAAGTTTTTAAGAAATACAACATCCGTTATTTCTTCTATAACGGCGGAAACGATTCGATGGATACCTGCAGTAAAGTCTCCAACTATATGCGGGAGCACGGCTATGAGTGCCGCGTGATGGGAGTGCCGAAGACGATCGATAATGACCTGTACGGTACCGACCATTGCCCGGGCTTTGCCTCGGCCGCCAAGTACATTGCCACGGCGACGATGGAAGTATATTTGGACTCGCGGGTGTATGATACCGGTATGATTACGGTTTTGGAGATCATGGGGCGCAATGCCGGCTGGTTGGCTGCCGCCACCGCTCTGGCCTCGTACAAAGGATACGGACCGGATCTGATTTACCTGCCCGAGGTTCCTTTCGATCTCGATCGCATGGTCGAAGATGTTTCCAGAATTTATAAACAGACCGGTAAGGTCATCGTGGCGGTTTCCGAGGGTGTGCGTACACCGGACGGTCGCTATATTCCCGAGTTGATCGGTACGCCCAAGATCGATGCTTTCGGGCATAAGCAGATGGGCGGAGCGGCGGCAATTCTGGCCGAATATCTGGCCGACTATATCGACACGAAGATTCGTGCGATTGAGTTCTCGCTCCTGCAACGCTGTGCCGCGCATTGTGCCTCGGCGATCGATGTCGAAGAGGCCTATCTCGCCGGCAAGACTGCCGTTGAGGAAGCCATTTCGGGAACCACCGATTATATGGTCGGATTCGAACGTCTGCCGGGCTCCGAGTATGGAATCAAGACAATCCTGATTCCCCTGCAGGATGTTGCCAATGCCGAGCATCTGGTGCCGCGTGAGTGGATCAATACGGAAGGTAATTTCGTCAATCAGGGGTATATCGATTATGCTTTGCCGCTAATTGCTGAGGAATCCGCTACTGTGAAGGAAGACGGTTTGCCGCGCTTTGCCCGTCTGCGCAAGGTGCTGGCGACGCGTTAATAGCGGTTGTTTATTGAACGACCGTAGAGGCGGGGCGATTGATAATCGCTCCGCTTTTGTGTGGTGCTATGCTATAATGGATATACGTCGATGAGGCGATGCGGTAAGAACGTTGTTTCACGACGGCTGACGGGGATGACCAGGTTTCGACAGGGTCATGGAGCGTTAGGTAGCGGGTGGCGGATGCTCGTTGGCCGCCTTAACAAACGAGTAAACAATTTAATTGCCAAAAACAATTATTCTTACGCGGTAGCGGCTTAAGCGACCGCCGTCGTTTCTCCTGAATCTGTAGGGAGGAAGCCGACGTCAGATCCAGACCTTGCCGATCGGAGGTAAATCGGAGAACGTAAGTAGCGATTGATCCGTAACTGCTTATGAATCAGGATCTCACCGCTATGGCAGTCGGTCAGCGGACGGCCGTGACGGGAGAATAAAACGCTGACTGCACCCGGAGAAGCTCGGCGTGAAGCGGCTTTGGACAGGAGTTCGATTCTCCTCATCTCCACCACAATTTGTCCAAAAACCTCTAAAAAACAGGGGTTTTTGGACATTTTTTACTTGTGAAAATGCAAAAAACAGGCTGCTTATGCGAAGCTAGTTACTAATATTCTGGAGATTAATTGAAT
>JAAZJE010000085.1 GCA_012800515.1 Clostridiaceae bacterium | reverse complement strand
TGAAGATGCGGTCGGCGTGGCGTAGCGAGGCGATGCGGTGGGCGATTATGATGGTGGTCGGCTGCCAGTCGAGTTGTTTGAGGTTGGCGCGGATTGCGATGTCGGTGTGGGCGTCGACGGCGGAGGTTGTGTCGTCGAGGACGAGGATGGGCGGGCGGATGGCGAGGGCGCGGGCGAGCGAGATGCGCTGTTTTTGGCCGCCGGAGAGGCCGGTGCCGCGCTCGCCGATGATGGTGCCGTAGCCGTCGGCGGTGCGGGCGATGAAGTCGGCGGCCTGGGCGGCCTCGGCCGAGGCCTCGATGTCGGCGAAGGGCATGTGGGGGCGGCCGTAGGCGATGTTGCCCTCGATTGTGTCGGAGAAGAGGAAGACTTCCTGGGTGACGACGCCGATGTTGGCGCGCAGTCGGCGCAGGTCGTACTCGGGCAGGGGTTTGCCGTCGATGCGGACTTCGCCGCGGGAGGGGTCGTAGAGGCGGGCGAGCAGGCGCACCAGGGTGGTTTTGCCGCTGCCGGTGGCGCCGGTGATGCCGATGACTTCGCCGGGCTTGATCGTGAAGCTGATGTCCTCGAGAACCGGGTGCTTTTGCTCGCCCTTGCGATAGTCGAAGCTGACGTCGCGGAACTCGATCTCGCCGCGTAGCGGGGTCAGGTCGAGCTGCTCGTGAGCAAGGGCTTTTGTAATGAGGGCGTCGAGGTCGTCTTTCATTAAGGCGCGGGCTTTGCGCTCGGTATAGGCGGCGTACGGGTAGCCGAGGTAGGCGGGGAGGGGGTCGCGGCGCAGGATGGCGGTGCGGAACCAGTTGATGATGCGCATGGGTCGGGAGGGGCGGATGGTTTGGCGGTTGTAGGCGGCGGGGGAGCTGAGGGAGTCCGGCTGTTGCGGGGATTTGATTTCCGGATCCATGCCGAGCATGTCGATGATTTTTTCGGCGGAGACGGTGTAGCGCTGGAGATCGCCGATGATAAAGCCGGCTTGGCGGGCCGGGCTGCTGATTACGTACAGCAAACTATTGAATGTGACGAGTTCGCCGAGGGACATTGTGCCGTTGATGACGAGAATGCCGCCGACGAGCAGAACAGGGATGCTCATGGCGGTGCCGATCGCATTCAGCAGGGGGTGGTAGCGCGAGGAGACCATCGTGGCGTCTTGGTTCATGTTGCGGTAGGCGTCGTTCTCGACCTCAAAGCGCTCGGTTTCGTAGTCGGCTTTGACGAAGGCGCGGACGACGCGGTTGCCGGTGATGTTTTCCTCAACGACGGTGTTCAGCTTCTCGAACTGGCGGCGGATTGAGGTCCAGAAAGGGCGGATTTCTTTGGAGTAGCGGCTGGCGAGGTAGACAATCAGCGGCGTGAGGAAGAGCGAGGTCAGGGCGAGGATCCAGTTCAGGAAGAAGAGGTAGATGCCGCCGATGATGAAGAGCGCCGTCTGTTCAAAGGTGACGTTAAGCAGCCAGGCCCAGTAGTAGCGCACCATGTCGAGGTCGCCGGTCAGGCGAGCCATTATTTCGCCGGGCGGCGTGTTCTGGAAGAAGCGCTGGTCGCTACGCATGAGGCGGTCGAAGAGGATGTCGCGTAGGACCGCGAGGCCGTACTGGCTGCTGATCTGTGCGCACGCCCGTCCCACGAAGTAGAGGCCGGCTTCGATCAGGGGGAGCGCCGCCATCAGGATAATTAGGAAGACGAAATTCGTCATGTCGCGATTGCGGAGGACGTCGTCGATGAAGTATCCGATTATGCGAGCCGGCACCATCTGCAGAATGGCGCAGAAGACGATCAGTGAGACCGAAGTTATCTGTATCCAGCGTACCGGGCGCAAAACGGCAAAGCCCCAGCGGTGCGGCTTCTGCCTGTAGAACCAGACGTCCTCACGGGACAGTGGGTCATGATAAGATTGCTCCTTGTGTTGTCTGCGCGGGTACTTATGACGAATTTTCATCTCAACACCTCCAAGCGGGGTGATCAGCGTCTAAATGCATGATAGGTATCTTAAGACATATCATAAGAAAAGTCACGCGCATTTACTCCTTTTGCACATTTGAATGTCGGCACGTCGCGTTCTGGCTATCGGGCTGTTCGTCTCGACTGCGCACCGCCAGCTTCACTGCCGTTACCGCTACGCCGTTGCTCGCCCTTCGCTCACTTACTGTCCGTCTCCACCCGTAAAAGTCCGTTGTTTGACCGCGAACACCCGTTCAGCGCACGCACATCCAGCTTTGCCATCCCTTTTAACCTCACCTACACTATTTTTGCCTCGACCACACCCTCTCCCGGTCAAAATACGAACTTTTACAGACTTGCTGACATGCCGATGTCTGTAGGTGCGCCTTGTTGTGCCCCTTACCCTGTAAAAGTCTGTTGTTCGGCCACGAAGGGAGTATGTTCGGCCACGAAGGGAGTATGTTCGACCATGAAGGGAGTATGTTCGGCTACGAAGGGAGTATGTTCGACCACGAACGGTTGTCCGAGTGGCTTGCTTGTTCTCATCCCAGGTCAAAGGGCGGACTTTTACAGGCTGTGCATTTGCGGGTTTAGTGTGCGGGTTACGGTTTTGTTCGAATTTAATGAGAAGTTTTAATGTGGGATCTCATACGGACACAAAAAAACCGCGCTTGAAGGCGCGGTTGTATGAGCGGAGCGCCCTTTTAGGCGGGGCGGACCGTGAATTGTGCGGGTTGATACCATGTGGATACCGTGCGTGGTCGGTTGTGTGCCGGTTAGACGGGGTATTTTGTTACGGTTTGTGTGCCGGTTATGCGGGAGCGCGCGCTTGGCGGGGCTGTACTGCGTAGGTGCGATTGTAGATTGGTGTGCCGAGGGGTCTGCCCGTTATTTGGCGGGCGCGCTCTTCGTCGGCCAGGCGTCGGAGCATGTTGCGATTCCAGCGCCACTTTTCCAGACCCCAGCGGATCGGGCCGGCGAACATCCGCATAATTGACCGGCGCTCCCGCTCGCGCCTTGCGTCGCGCCGCTCTCTGTGGGCCATTAGGCGGTCTATGTCGGCTTGGATCTCGTCCGGCACGGGGCTGTCCATCAGCATGTCCTGGAGGCGGATCCGCATTTGCCAGAAGCGGCGGGCGCGGATCCGGATGCGTCGACCGAGCTTGACGCGAAGCAGGTTCAGGGCGAACCGCTCAAAGTTGGTCGGGTCTTCAACGTGTTGGGTGGTCAGATTGATGACTTCATAGCCGGCGGTGGTGAGTTCCTGTGCGCGCCTAGCATCCGTAAGCTGTGCTCGCTCACTGCTGTGGTAAGTTTTACTATTGAACTCGATAATCTTGCGTTCCGCCGGCAGAACAAAGTCGCCGAAGTACACGCTGGATTTGCGGGAGGTGGAACTACGCGAATTGGAGGCGGAGCCGGGAGAGTTAACGACTACCTTTTGATTGAACTTTAGGTCGCGTACGTTCATACCGCCGAGCTTGTGCGGTAGGGAGAGGAGCATGAAAATGACAGCTTCGCGAGGGGAGTTGCAGCCGTCTTTTGCGTAGCGCAGGGCTCGGAGCGCCTTTTCCCGCCCGCGATGCCACCGCATCTCTTCGGCACAACGGCGGAGTTCGGCGACGGTGGTGAGCGGGCGCGAATGCACGCCGCGGGGGTAGGCGCAGAAGAGGATAGCGAGCAGTACGGCCTCGAGGTCGTCGAGGTCACCGACGGCTTGGAGATAGGCCAGCGGAGGCGCGACGATGCCCACCCCGGTTCGCTCATCGCAAAGCAGGTACTTCTCCGGCACTTTCAGTGTACAGTAGTGGACCTGATGCCCCTTCTTCTGATAACGCGCCCGATAACTGAACACGGTCGTGTGCGTCTTGCCGCCGGTGAGAGCGTCGAGATCGAAATGCGCGTCGACGAAGGGAATGTTCCAACGCCTGACGGCATCCCAATGGCTGTAATAACGCCGCATATCCGGCGGTTTTCGTCTCACATTCGTCCTCCCTTCCAGCGCGGTCACCCTCCCTTCCGGCGTGGCCCTGCTCCGAAATACGTGCCTACATCATACACGAAGCGGCAAAATTACGCAAGCCCTAAAATACGCTTTCCCAATGTTTTAATTGCTTTTTTGCCAGTAATACGCACTATTTAGCAACTAGATTCTAGTATAATCTAATACGCGATAAGGATGTCGAACCGCCGGCTTGGGGAAAATTTCGGAGAGTGTGTGCGGAGCCGCCAAAGATGTTAAAATGGTAAAGGGAATCGACTCTTATCGGAGGGTGAGTTGCCCTGAAACGGCGAAAGGAGATGGAAAAAAATGACCCAAATCGAGAAAATTGAAGAACTGTTGAGACGTACCGGTGCCGATTATTTCACCGTCAAGTCAGCTCTGGAGGAGAGCGAAGGCGATATGTATGAGGCGCTTAAACTAATTGAACAGAACGTGGATGCTGTTCCCGAAGCCGGCGGTTCCGCTACTTCGGGTGCGGCCGACGGTGCGGAGGAGTCCTGTATCGGCTGTGAGGATGCCGGCGAGTGTGAGGGCGCGGCTGATGAATGTGAGGGCACCGAAGGATATGAGTGTGTCGGAGAGTCGGAGGATGCGGCTGACGGTGAAGCGGGCGAGGGGACTTGCCGGGACGCCGAGAGTCCGGACTCTGAGACGGCCGACGAGCGCGTTACCGCGGCGCAGGTGCTCTTTGTGTTGCAGGAGGCGATCAAACGCTTCGGTGCTACCTCGATCGAGGTTCGCAAAGGGGATGAGGTCGCGATGAAGCTGAGCGCGCCGGTCGGTCTGATCAGTCTCGGAATTGCTCCGATCATCACCTTGATCGGCTTCGGTAGCACTTTTGTCACAGACTACGAAGTCTTCCTGATTCTTCCGGACAAAACGGAGGTTAATGTCAACGAGTATGCGCGAGAGCAATTTGCCGGGTTGTCCGGCATGGCGGCTGAGTTTGGTAAGCAGTTCCGCGATGCCATGAGTGTTGTTTTCGGCGCAAGGCCTAAGGCGGAGAGTGACGGCGAAGAAGCGGCTGACGAAGCTTGCGCTGATGAATGCTGCGCCGATTGCGACGACGGTGGTGAGGACTGCGATGCCGATTGTGACGAGGATTGTACCAATGACTGCGGCGGGAAGGACACGGCAGGCTGAGTCGGCATACAACGGACTGAGACGGATTTAAAGAAACAATAAAGTCGGCAGGAACAGCTTAGGCGGTTCCTGCCGATTCAATTTTTAGGACGACTACATCCTCCCCGGGTTTTTCCGCTAAGTACGGGGGAGGCGACGGGAAACAGTCGATTCATTTAGGTGACGGGATTCAGGAGACGATCGGCTTTTCCGGAGAATTTTTCGCGATATTCACCCGGAGTGTATCCGGTTGCCTTTTTGAAAGCGCGGAACCAACTCGGTGTATGTGTATAACCGCAAATTTGGGCTATGGAGTCAAAGTCCTCATCCAAACAGGAGAGGGCGAATTTGGCAATCTGCATGCGTTTGTCGAGTATAAATTCTTTATAACTCTTACCATATAATTTCATAAAGATTCTGCTCAACTGACGTGGACTGAGGAACAGATCATTAGCTATTTTCTCCAGACTGATATTGCTGGTTGTGTAGTGAATGACGTGTTGCTCCAGGCGCTCCTTGCGCAGGAGATCGTCGACATAGTTAAAGGGATCGAACATAGTGCTCGTTTCCGGTTCCGGTATTTCTCCCAGCTGTTTACGCAGACGTACGGCAATTTCCGTGACGAGATAGAGGAGAGTTCCCTGAGCCTTTTGATAGTAACCGATTTGTCCTTCCTGCATAATCCGGCCCAGTTGGCGGACGGTATCCAATCCGAGGAAATCATCCTTGATTACGATCGGCTGTTCCAAATGGTCGTAGATCGAGAATACGGTCGAAGTCGATGAAGATGTCGGCGAGAGTTGAGGAAGAATAGAGTTGATTCGTCGAACTGCCAGCTTGAAACCGGTGTATCGAACCGGACTCGTATAATTATCGATGGACTCGGCTACGTGGTAGATACGCGGAGGAACAATCAGCACGGAACCCGTTTCAACTAAGTAGCGTCCCTGCACGGTTTGCAGGTAAAAGCTACCTTCGGTCGGGATCTGGATATCGTATATTACATGGTCGTGCGGACTGTAAATGCGATTCTGACTTGGAAAGACAAAGACGGCCGGCTCGGAAAGTAAATCATCCCTGGTAGCCAGCCAAAGGAAATAATCGTCGTTGAGCAGAAAGATATCTCGACGGACAGTATTCAGGTATCTGGTGTAAACATGGCGGTCAAACATGAGTATATTGTAGCATAAATAATCGTAGGGGCTCTTCGCGTAATTTTTGTGTATATTCTGCATAATTTTTGTCTGGCACATGACAAATGGTGATTTATTAGCATTACATGACATTAAGATGTGGACACGACTCCTAAAAGCATTGCTGATCGCTGGATGGCAGTAGTATAGTTCCTTATAAGGAAGGTTTTCTTATGGCAAAAAAAAGAAATGAGCAAAGGAACCGGAGTTGTTAAATCTTCGGCTCTCGGAAAGAGATTTCGTCGGTATTTGCCGATCTATTTTCTCATGATACCGGTGATGCTTTGGTTTTTTATTTTTAAGTTAGGACCAATATACGGATTACAAATCGCGTTCAAGGACTATAATATTATGAAGGGCATCTGGGATAGTCCCTGGAACAACTTTAAACACTTTAAGAAGTTGTTCACGAACCACTATTTTCCCCGTGTCCTCGGCAATACAATAAAAATCAGCTTCCTGCGCCTGATTACGTCAATCCCGTCGGCAGTCATATTTGCGTTGCTTCTGAATGAGGTGCGTAGCATGCTGTTTAAGCGTACGGTACAGACAATCTCCTACCTGCCTTACTTCATTTCCTGGGTCGTCGCCGGTGGTATTTTTACTTTAATGCTTTCGCCGCAGTACGGCGCGATTAACTCCATAATTAAATTCTTTGGCGGGGAACCGATTTATTTTTTGGGAGATCCGAAATATTTCGTCGGGACGATTATAGTTACCGGAATATGGAAAGGACTGGGTTGGAACTCCATTATCTACATTGCCGCCCTGAGTTCCGTCGACCAGGAATTGTACGAAGCGGCACATATCGACGGTGCCAATCGTTTTCACCGCATGATTTATATTTCGTTGCCATCCTTGGCGCCGACGATTGTTATGTTGACGACATTGGGTCTGGCCGGTATCCTGTCGGGCGGTTTTGATCAGATTTATAACATGTACAATTCAGCCGTATATGAGGTCGGTGATATTATCGATACTTACGTCTTTAGACAGGGCTTTGAAAGGGGCGAATACGCTTTTAATACAGCCGTAGGGTTGTTCAAATCCGTTGTTGCTTTTATTTTGGTAATGTCGGCTAATTTCTTCTCGCGTCGTGTCGTCAAATATTCAATGTGGTAGGGAAAGAAGGAGAGGACGATGTACAAGGAAACTACAGGCGGCAAGATATTTCGTGTAATAAATACGACAATTATTTTATTCATTGTCGTGATTACGGTTATGCCGTTCATATTAGTGGTAAACGGATCCATAGTTAGTGAGAATGAATTTTTCCGTACCGGCGGCGTGATTTTTATCCCTCGTTCCTTCAGCGCGCGTAATTATAAATTCATTTTTACTGAGGGCTCAATTTTATCTTCATTTTGGATTAGTGTTCAGCGAGTGGTAATCGGGGTACCGTTTGCTATGCTGCTCACCATAATTCTTGCTTATGCGATGACCAAAAAAGACATGCCCGGATACAGGCTTCTAATGCTATTTATGGTCTTCATGATGTATTTTGACGGTGGCCTAATCCCCCGCCTGCTTCTCTATAAAGATCTTGGTTTGTACAACAACTTTTTGGTCTATATATTTCCGATGGGAATCAGCGTTTTTAATGCTCTCTTGCTACGTAATTTTATAAATACGATTCCTGAGAGCCTGCCGGAATCGGCGCGTTTGGACGGCGCATCCGAGTCGACAATACTTTTCCGGATAATTCTCCCTCTGGCCAAGCCGGGCATCGCTACGGTAAGTCTCTTTGTTGCCGTCGCTCATTGGAATGATTGGTTCACGGCCATTGCCTATATGCGACAGGGGATAAACAACGTGCCCATGCAAACCTATCTGCGTAAGATGGTGACCCTGTCTCAGCTGGAACTTGATGCGATGGGAGTGATGCAGGATATGATTACGCCGACTCCCGAAACATTAAAAATGGCAGCCATAGTTGCTACCACTGTTCCGATCGTTATAGTCTACCCTTTTATACAGAAGTATTTTGTTAAGGGTATTCTGATCGGTTCGGTGAAAGAATAGAGCAAAAAAAGAAAAGGAGAACAATCGAATGAAAAGAAAAGTAATAGCAATATTACTGATTGCGGTACTGTTCCTATTGGGACTCGGGGGTTGCCAATCGGGTACGTCGAAATCGACCGATCCGCCGGCAGGCAAGACCGATCCTCCGGCAGGCAAGACCGATCCTCCGGCGGGGAAAACAAGGCTGGATCCGGCGCAATTTAAAGGTGTAACCGTTAAGGTGACTTCGTATCAACAGGATTCGCCGCATAACGAGGCGGTCTTGGCGGAACTGAACAAGCGTCTGGGAATCACGACGGAATGGTATATCTGCCCGGCCAGTGAGGGTTGGGCGGCAACCGACCGTCTCCTCGCGGCCAATCCGGATATTGATATAATGTATAACGGTCGGGGGAGGATGGAGGACTATGTGTCCAAGGGCTATCTGTACGACCTTACTTCTCATCTGGATCGGACGGAAGAGTTTCCCAATTTAGCGAAGCAGTCCTTTGATCTGGCCAGAATGTATCCGACTGCGGACGGAAAGCATTATTCTCTTCCGAGACTCGGTCCGGGCGGCTACGGAGGAACAATGGGGTATACTTTAGCTGTCCGCGAGGATTGGTTAGCGCAATGCAACCTGGATATGCCCGAAACAATTGCCGACCTCGATGAGATTTTGGTGGCATTTAAAGCGATGGATCCGTCAAAGTATCCGCTCTTTACCGTGTCGTCCAAAGGCATGCTGGGCGCTATGGGGCTTGTGTTATCCGGAGCTTTCACGGATTGCGCAACGGGCTGGTGGGACGACAACGGAACACTGCGCCACCCGATTCAGGATCCCGGCTGGAAAAACTTTGTCGCCAAAGTACGTGAATGGTACGAGAAGGGCTATCTGCATCCGGAATTCATTACGGCGAATACACAAGCGACGACTCAGCTCATGTCGGCCGGCGAAATCGGCGTTCTGACATCCTGGTGTACGACCGCGATCAACCCGAACAAAGCACTGATGGAGGAAAATCCGAAGCATAGGTTCGAGTACACGAAGGGCACGCTTTCGGGCGATAAACCTGCCAAATTGGTGGGCAATTCGTTTGCCTCCGAATTTACGAACATAAATGCCAATACGAAGAATATCGACGCGGTCTTGTATTTCTTGGATAGGATGGGAGATCGCGATATACGCATGTTAACTCATTACGGAATCGAAGGCCTTAACTATAGAATTGAAAACCGGAAGCTGATTCGTGAGACGGGTGACAAGGCCTATGTGGGTCAGTACTCAACATACGGAGCAGAAACCGAAATGGTTGTGACCTTCGAGCATGAAAATGAACTCTTTGATCCCGGCCCGCTCGGCAACCATTACATTGATTCCCAAAAACCGAATTGGTTCAGGATATTCTATTCCGACGAGAGAATGAAGCAGATCATCTATGAGCCTGATACGGGTCTGATTTACGACTATACGACGGGTGATAATGAGTATTACGAACTGAGCACGGTTGCGAGTACCTATATTACCGAGATGTTGACTGACATGGTAACCGGCAAACTCGGTATGGATCAGTGGGATGCCAAGATCGCGGAACTGGAGAATATTGCTCTGAACCAGATGACCAAAGAGCGCAACGAGCAGTGGGAAAAGTACGGCAAGAAAGTCTATAAGTCGGATGGCAAACAAGTCATCTACGAGAAGGACATGCTTCCGTGGATGAAGGAGCATGTGTGGTAAGAAATTAGGAAATAAATCCTAAGAGATCTTCGTAGGAGCCGTTGCCCGCGGGGTGGCGGCTCCTCGTATGTTCGTCTTTTTTACGCTTCGTTTTTTATGATTGGTTAGAAAGAGTGTTATGAATCGCGTAAAGTTAAATTTCTTTGATGACTATTTTATCGACTTCCGCCCCGGAACATTGCGGCGGTGGTATACGCCGGAGTTTCATGCCTTGGCGCCGGCCGGAGCCTACTCGTCGCTGTGCTATGATCCCCGGATCGGCAAGTATCGTGTTTTCTATGAACGACCGATAAAGGTCGGCAATGACGGACCGCGTCTGTTGTGTTTGGCCGAGAGTACCGATATGAAGGAATTTGTCCCGGTCTATACCGATAAAGGGGAAGACTTCATTTTTGACGGCGAAGGCGGCGTTCATGGTGCTTCGGTCATTCTCGATGAATACGAGCCGGATCCCGCGCGTCGCTACAAATTCTGCGGTATGACCAGAATGGGAACCAAACCGGCTAAAGGACACGCCAATTATCCGGTTGTTTTGGCCTTCTCGCCGGACGGCATTAACTGGGAACACCGTCCCGACCTGGTTGTTCACCCTTACACAAGCGATACGGGCAATAATTTATTCTACAATCCCTGTACGGAAGAGTATAACCTTCTCTACCGTTCGGCCTATGTCGACCGACGTGTCTCGGTGCGTACTTCCAAAGATCTGCGCAATTGGAGCGAGCCGCGCATGATTCTGCATCCGGGAGCAAATTACAATAACGATTGCTGGCAGACCCAATACTACGGCATGACTGTGCAGTGGTGTGACGGGATATTCTACGGCCTGTTATGGAGATACAGAACATCCCTGCAGGATCGGGATTTTTCGAAGATGTTCGGTGTGATTGAGCCGGAACTCGTCTACAGTTATGACGGATCTGTTTTCTATCAGACCGGTAACGAACGCCCTTTGGTTGAGCGTCCGCCGGCACCGAATCCCGGTTGGGCCGGACTGAGCGTCCAGGATATGTGTTTGAGTGCCGACGGCAGAGACTACTATATTCTGTTCGGAGGCTCAATGTATGTACACGGAACTTCAGAGAATAACCAGATTATGCATGATATTCTCAAGGCCGCCGGCATAACCGGCGGGTCTCCGGTATATAGAATCGGCAAAGATCGATTCTGCGGTCTGGAAAGTGTCGGAAACGGCGGTCTGGTTATTACCAAGAGCCTTGAGTTGATGGAGGAGGATCTGGCCTTGAACTACAATGCGGCCTGTGGCTCGGTGCGTTGTGCATTGATGGACGCGAGGGGAGAATTCCTTGAGGGCTTCAGCTTTGATGACTGTGTGCCGCTGGAATTCAGTGACTCGGTTCAGGCCAAACCGGTCTGGCGTGGGGCTGAATTAAGCTCGGTACTGAATCGCCGGCTACGTATAGCCGTTGAGTTGAACGGTGCTACTCTGCATGCGATTGAGGCTACCGCACGACCGCATATACGTCAGCGCCAGAAGAGCTTTTCCGATCCAAAGGGAATAGACATGGACTAGCAAGCTAAAACGACAGAGGATAAAACCGAAAAGGCCGCGACTCCCGGAGAGACGCGGCCTTCTTTGGGTTTCGCTGTTTGTTACTTAGGGCTTGGGCCACAGGGAGGGCGAGGTTATCTCGAGCGGTACGTCGGCGAAGGCCCGGCGCAGTTCCTCCATCTGCTCGGAATCCAGCGTGACGGACGAATTGACCAGTCGGACATTTTCCGTCAGTTGGGTTTCGTTTTCGCAACCCATGACCAGAGAAGAGATTCCGGGTATTGAAAGGACGAAGGAGACAGCCAGGGCAGCCGGGCTGAGATCCCATTTCCGGCAAAAGCCGTGGAATTTTTCCACATAGGGAAGGGCGTAGTGCATAAGTTCAGGCATAGTTTCGCGGTTCAGGAAGAAGAGACCTTGAAGGAAGACCGAGCGCACGAAAATGCCAATCCCGGACTCTGCCAGACGGGCAATGCTGCCGTCATTGATTCGCCGCCAACTCAAGACGTTGAGCGGTATTTGCACCGCATCGAACTCCGATTGGGCGACCATGTCATAGTCGTCATTTTCATAGATGGAGATACCGATGCGATCGCAGACTCCGTCGGCTCGGAGCGACTGCAGCGTGTCCATCACAGTCTCGGGGTCGCCGGCATAATCTTCAAAACTATGAAGCATGAGCAGAGGTATCGTGTCAATATCGAGCCGACGGCGGCAGTCCAGCGCCATCTCCCGCAGCGAACGTCGTGTCGCTTCCGGACTACTGAAGTCGACGCGGACGAGCTTGGTTCCTAGTAGCAGATCCCGTGCCTGACGCTGTTCCGCCGTCTCCCGGCGTGCCAGCCACTCTCCGATGACGATATCAGCTTCGCCGTAATCGTTTGAGGTGTCAATGCTATTGACTCCCTGAGCGACGGCACTTGCGAGCAGAGCATAGGCGTCATCGCGAGTCAGAACAACTCCGCTGTGTGAGATGCCGTAAGTCCTGGCCAATTGTGCGGTTCCCAGAGTAATCCTTGAGACCGACTGACCTTTTAAATTACTGTATTTCATGGTCTCCCCCTATTCGCAAAATATCAGAGCGTTGCCGCTTCATGACCGTGACAGGCATCAACAATCTCGCGGCAGTAATTGGCCAGAGCGACGACGTCGGCACCGATGCTAATGAAGTTGTAGCCGAGGGCGACTAATGCCTTAAAGTTACCGATGCCGCCGACCGTACCGGCGAATTTGCCGTGTCGACGGGCAACTTTAGCTACGAGCTCGCGGGTTTCCGCGACCAGGGGGTGATCAAATTGATTTGGAATGCCCGCGCCCTGTGTAAAGTCGGCCGGGCCGAAGAAAAGCATATCGATTCCCGGCAGAGCGGCGATCTCCTCTATTTCCGGAACCGGCTCCGGATCCTCGATTTGCACGATAACGAAGCGTTCGCGATTGGCCTCTTCCATATATCTATTGGCGTCTACGAGCGTGAACTTACCATCGGCATTGCCACCGTCGATCGGACGCCGCCCGATGGGGTGGAATTTGGTGTAATACTGAACCTGCTTTGCGTCCTCCAGACTCATTAAATGCGGTACCATGATGCCGGCGCTATCGGCCTCAAAAGGCTGAATCAAGTTGCTGTATGGCCCGCGGGCGACACGGGTGAGAATATCCGTATCATATACGGCAGCCGCATTGACGGCCTGCTCCACAAGGTCCATGCTTTGCGGGACGTGCTCGAAGTCAATCCATACAGCATCAAAGCCGCACATTGCGGCAATCGAAATAAAACGGGAATCGCGCAGATTTGCTTTAATGCAGATCGCTACCTTACCTTCGCGCATTACGCGCAGAACTCTACTTGGTCGCATTTTCATAGTAAAACTTCCTTTCTTATCCGAGCCAATCTGCTCAGACATTTACGTTATCTATTTTAGTCGGTTAATCTTTTCTATTCAATATCGCTTCAACTGCCTGCGACGGCGGAAAGGAGAATTAAACATAAAATACTAAAAAATCTGATAAATTACGGATTATCTAACATATACCTCCGCCCGTCAGGTGCTATAATGAAACTCAAAACAACGATACATTTTCGTGGCAAAAGAGGAGGATTTTATGCAGAAAAAGTGGCCTTTAGGAGACCGGGAATTAAAGCTCGGTATGATGGGTATGACCGAGGGCAACGGGCATCCCTATTCATGGAGTGCGATATTTAACGGTTACGACCGTGATGAGATGGCGACGTGCGGTTTTCCGGTTATTCCCGCCTATTTGGCGCAACAGCCGCAGTCAACTTTCGGGATTCCGGGTGCGCATATAACGCATGTTTACTGCAATCAGCGCAGTGATGCGGAGCATGTTGCGCGGGCAGCACTTATCCCCAATGTGGTTGACAGACCGGAAGATATGCTGGGAGAGGTTGACGCGGTGGTTTGCGCGACGGATGTCGGTGCCGAGCATGTCGAGCGTTGCCGGCCCTTTATTGAGAATGATATTCCGGTATTCATTGACAAACCGCTGGTCGACAACGTCGAAGATCTGCGGACTTTTATTGCCTGGCACGAAGCCGGCAAACATT
>JAAZJE010000084.1 GCA_012800515.1 Clostridiaceae bacterium | reverse complement strand
GCACCCGTGAGCGCGAGCCCAGACACGGGTGCGGCACCGGCGGAGGCGGAGATCGGCGGAGTCAGCTTTGAGGTTACGACTTTGCGCACCGCCAAGAACCCGGAGAAGATTCAGGCGCTGGTTGAGGCACAGAAGGCACTTGAGCGGGATATCGACCGAATCAAAATGGAACAATCACTTTGCGAACGGCAGCAGGAGATGCTGGCCGCCAATATCGCTCCCGGAGCCGGCTCGTCCGGACAGCCCGCCCGCACACTCGCGGAAATAACGGAACTCGCGGATTACTATCTGCGGGAGAACACCCGGCTTGACGAGAAGAAGCTCGAACTGAAATATGCACTGGAGGAAGCGGAACGGCGGCGGGAGGCGACCAATATCGAGATTGGCTCGGACAATATCGAGCGGCGTTCGACCGGCGAACTGTCGATTCTTATTAAGTCGGCGGTTCGGCAGACTGTGCGGCTTGATATCGGTTATAACGACACTGCGGCGGGATGGACGCCGTACTATGATTTGCGGGTGGAGGAAGACAACGCAACGCAGGGATCCGCAACGCAGAAGGCGGGCGCGCCGCTACGCCTAGTCGCCAAGGGGCGCGTCAGGCAATCGACGGGCGAACACTGGGAAGGAGTGGCGCTGACGCTTTCGTCGGGGTCGCCGCGGGTGAACATCGATCTGCCGGAGCTCGAAACGTGGTATGTGCGGGCGGAATCGCCGAGTCGCCAGTCGCGAGCCAGGGCGTCGGGCTTTGCCATGATGGAGAGCGCAAAGATGTCCGCGCCGATGGATATGGGAGAAGCCGCGCCCCAAGAATTGGTGCAGGAACTTTACCGTGCGGTAGCCGAGGCGGAAGTCAGCGAACAGCAGACTTCGGTAGAGTTCAGCCTGCCGTTACCGGCCGTGATTGAGACCGGCGGCGAGGAGGAATTCCAACTCCGGACACATGAGCTCACGGCGAAGTATCGCTATATAAGCGTGCCGAAGCTCGACAGTGCGGCCTATCTCATGGCCGAGGTTAAGGGCTGGGAGCGGCTGAATCTTCTGTACGGCGATTGCAATTTATTCCTGAACGGGATTTTTATCGGACGGACGGTGGTGGATCCGCGGCGCGCCGACGAGGGCATGGAGATTTCGCTCGGCGCGGACAGCGCGATTCTCGTCAAGCGCGAGCGGGGCCGCGACAGCGAGTCACGGGCTTTTATCGGCACGACGGCCAAGGCGGGGAGGCAGTATGAGCTGACCGTGCGCAATACGAAGGGCAGTGCGATCGAGCTCGAGCTGGTTGATCAGTTGCCGGTTTCGACGAGCGATTCGGTGAGGGTTGAGATGACCGAGAGCGGCGCGGCCGAGCACGACAAGGATACGGGCAAGCTGACCTGGAAGATCACGCTGTCCGCCGGCGAGTCGCAGAGCCGCAAATTCGCCTATACGGTTACGTATCCGAAGAATTCGATTCTGTATCTGGACTAGGAGCGGAGCCGGGCAGTTCCTCGGCTGTCGAAGCGGGAAGCCACTTGCGGCGGTAAAAGCGTATCGCAAAGGAGGTTCCGCGCATGATCCAGTCGGCGTACATGCCCAGCCATACGCCCATGACCCGGAGGTTGAGCTGAATAGCGAAGAACCAGGAGAAGAATATGCGCACAACGCTGGAGGAGAAGATCGAGACGACCATGACGAAGCGTACGTCGCCGAGCCCGCGTAACAGGTAAGGAGTGTTGAAAGCCGAGTGATGAATCAGCGGAGTGACCAGGGCGTAGACGAACATGAGTTCGTGGGCGCGGCTACTGACGGCCGGGTCATTTGTGAAGAGTCCGATGATCGGATTGCTGAAGAGCAGGTAGACGGCGGACATGAAGACCTGAGTACCGATAGCGAATATATTGAAGAAGCGGTTGTAGTAGTTGACGCTGCGGAAGTCCTCGCGGCCGAGGGCTTGGCTGCCGAGTGAGGTTAAGGAGAGATTGCCGGCACCCGTGGCGAGTTGGTAGACACCCGTGAGCGTGGTGCTGATGGTATTGGCCGCCGTGTTGATGGTTCCGGTCATTACGACGATCGATTGTGTGAGCAGGCGGGAAAAGTTGAAAACCGCGATTTCCGCGGAAGGCGGGAGGCCGTAGCCCAGTATGTCGCGTACGAGGCGGCGGTTCGGGCGATAGCTGGCGGGCTTTGTGAGGTTAAAGTATCGACGGTCGCGCAGTAGCATAAACTGCAGGATCAGCCAGGTTATCAGCGATGAGGCGAGCATACCGAGCCCGGCCCCTCTGATGCCCATGGCAGGGATTTGCAGGCCGATTGCGCCGATTTCGAAGCCGGCGCCGTAGATGAAGATGTAGGAGAAAAGCAGGGTCAGTCCGTACTGCATAATGCTGAGCACGCTCTGCGGACGCGTCACCCGAACGGCGTTTTGAATCGCGAAGCCCATCGAGATCATGTTGAACGCCATGCAGTCCAGGGATGTTAGGGCGGCGTATTCCGCCATGTAGGTCTTGACCTGTTCCGTCGCCGCGCCGAAGAAGAGATCGATCAGACCGTGGCGGAAGAAGTGGTAAGGCAGGCAGATGAGCAGGGCAAAAGCGAAGCCGATAAGCTGAGCGATGCCGGCGGCACGGCTTGTGGCTTCGTAGTCTTTGCGGTTATAGTAGCGGGCGACGACGAGGAGACCGCCGGTGCCGAGGGCCGGGCCGATGCCGGTTATGATGTGGTTTACGAAGTCGATGGAGCCGAGAGCGGAGGCGGTTTCGGGGCTGAGGTTCGAGACCATGGCAACACGAAAGAAGCTTAGGAACGTCACACCGGCTTGACGAATCAGGTTCGGGATCAGATAACGCCGAATCAGGGCGTTATCCTGTTTCCGAAGATCGCTGTCAATCAATTTGCTCAACTTCATTCCTTTCCGAAGCGGGAAGCCATTTGCGGCGGTAAAAGCGCAGATTGAAGACGATCATGCGGAACACCCAATCGACGTATACAGCCAGCCAGATGCCCGTGAGCTGGAGGTTGAACGGTACGGCAAAGAGCCAGGAGAAGAATAAGCGCACGCCGCCGGTGGCGATGCTCGAGACAACGGTGACGAAGCGCACATCGCCGAGACCTTGCAACAGACACGACGGATTGAATGTCAAGTTATGAATTAGCGGGGAAACAATTACATAAACGATCAAGATCTCGTTGGTACGGGCGATGATGGCCGGATCTTTCGTAAAAAGTCCGAGGATAGGATTGCTGAAGAGCAGGTAGATGACGGACATGAGAGCATGGGTAG
>JAAZJE010000083.1 GCA_012800515.1 Clostridiaceae bacterium | reverse complement strand
TCGGAAGTTTGCTGCCCGTATCTTCAAATATCCCTTTAGCGACAGTTACCTGTATGCGGCGCGGTGTTTTGCTCCCGTACGGTGTCCAGTCGATATAGGCCGTACCCTCATACTTGCCGTGACCTAGAATTTCGACCTTGTTGTCCTGGCGCGGGCGCGACACATTTAATTCGTATATCGTCAAGCTTCCTCCCGCGGGGAGCACATTATTGCCGACCAGGCAACGATCCTTGATCAAAGTCTCCGTGTCGGACATTTCCGGGCGTTTGGTCGGCTGGGGCTTGGGAGTCGCCATGCCGGGCGGCTTAGACAGATAGGACAAAGAAACAATTCCGGATTGCGGCGGCGCATATGCGATGCCGGCATTCCTGTCCAACAAAACCTCTCGTCGGTCGTAGCCGTAAGGATTGCTGGCTTCCACATAGAATAAGTATCGTCCCAGCGGGCAACTTGTTTTGACGGTCATAAGCCCGTTTTGGTCGATTGTGACGCCATTCGGCACCGGCTCTTGAATCGGTTTCAGTGCCCAGGTAATAGGCGACATGCCGTAATTAAGCTCGAATTGCACTGTCGTATCCCGGTCGTAACCGCGAGCTTCAATGTAATATTCGTCCTCTCGTTCCGCCAATTCCGGTGGCTGGGGCTCATGCAAGTAAAGATCGAAGCCCGCCCTATGCTCCCCGGCCGCATTGACCGCTTTCAGTTCGACCGAGTATATTCCGCCTACTCCCGCCTCAATAACGATTCGACGCCGATCGGGATCTAAGCGCATAACGCTCTCATCCACTTCCACCTCGTTTATCCAGTCCGTCGCCTTGAACGTAAATTGCATCGGCTCCGTACCGCTCAAATTAAAGCTGATAAATTGCTTCTCTTGGCTGATAAGTAAATTGTATTCCTGTTGCAAACCGCTGATGCGCGGAGGAACAACTTTCGGCGTTGGAGTCGGGGACGGCGTCGCGGTCGGTTTCGGCGAAGGTTTCGGTGTCGGCGTCGCGGTCGGCGTCGGCGTAGGTTTCGGCTTCGGCGTAGGTGTCGGAGACGGTGTCGCAGTCGGTTTCGGCGTCGGACTCGGGGATGGGGTCGGGCTCGGAGATGGGGTCGGGCTCGGAGATGGGGTCGGGCTCGGCAACTGCGGCAAAACCGCCGGCGGCACTGTTATATCCTCTTTCTTCGCGACCTGAATGGGATCCGAGAAATCGCTGAGATAGCCGCCCGTGTCCAAAACGCGCACGCTGTACCAGTTATAGCCGTACGCGTCGCCCATGTCGTCAACCCATTCCGACTCAAAGAGCAACGGACTGGCCTGATAGAATTCACCGTCCCGTGTTTCACCGCGGTAGACAATATAACCCACCGTATCGGCGATACACTGCTCCGGTGTCAGCGGGGACATTTTCGGCAGATCCCAACTCAAATGAATCTTTGTTCCGTCGATACGCGACTTCAAACCTGTCAGCGGATCGAAGGGTCCTTTGCGCCGCGGCGTCGCCTCGACCGGCTCCGGGCGTCCGGAACCGAGATTGTCATCATTCCAAGCCTGTACCGTGTACAAGTAGTTGATGCCGTACTCGGCTGTAGTGTCAATGATCGAAAGCGGTTTGAGCAGACCCGAGTTTCCTTCTTCGCGTTCAACCGTATCCGGATCCGCCGGCAGTTCGCCTACCTTCTCCCAGTGCACGCGTCTTATCATGCTCAAGCTCAAATCGGAATATTCGGCGAAGGCCAAAGGACCGTATGCGTCGATGATACTCTTATATGAAGGAAGCAGCGTCGAGGCCTTCATTTTACCGAACTGCGTCAAGGCCGCACTTTCGTTATTCATGACCAATGTTTTCAGGCGACTCAGAGTATTCAAGCGCCCGCCTGCGGTGGATGAACTAACCTGCTTCAGTGACAATTGCGTGAGCCGACTGATGAAAGAATCCGTCCACTCGCCGCTGGTATAGGCGCTCTTTGCGACCTCTTCGGGTAATTGTTCCAAGCCCTCATCACCGGGGCGCGGGATAGTCGTCCGGTAAATCTCGTAGCGATCGCAGTATTCGACAGCGGAGAAGTTGATCTGCACGCCGTCTTTGCGCGAAAGCGGCACCAGAAGGTTCGGGGTGGCCGGCGGCATAGTCGAGGGAACGCGGAAACGATCGACCCTGCCGACGCTACTCTCAACTCCCCACGGCGATATCGACGTCACCTGATAGTAGTAGTAACGGGCATGGCTCTGATCGACCGGATCCGTGTATTTGTTGGCGTTCACATTGTCGGCGATCATGGTCCATTGCAACTTGCTCTCATCCACCGGCTTTTTGAAAGTCGGAACTTCGGCGCGATAGATCCGGTAATGCTTGACCTGCGGATCATTCGGCACCGGCCATTCGATCTCAACATAACCCGCCGTCAAATTTTCATCGGCGAAAAGCCAGTCTACGTCTACGGCATCGAGCATCGATACAATTTTGTTTTTCTTCTCCGGAGCCAAACAGATCAGGAAAAGATTTACCGCGCCCGGCTCGTTGCGTAGCGACCCGACGAAGAGACCGTTTTCTTTAATCGGCTTATCGTTGATCTTTTGCCACAGACCCAGCTTCGACAGCTCAACGCGACTCTGCGTCTGTAGCTTATCTATATTTTTAGCATCGAATCGCGCCTGATAGACGTCATAGCCGGCCAGACCGTCGCCCTGATAGGCATGCCATTTGATTCGCGCGCCGCCGTTGTTGAAAACATCTTCGCCGCGCACCGCGACCAGGAGATGGATATACCTATCCTCCGGTAAGTTATCGTACTTTGTGAAATCCACAACCGGAGGAGTGACCCGCCCATCGTAAAGGAATGACCCCATCGCTATTCCCGACTTATCGGCCTGATCGACGATCTGCGTATCATACTCGGTCTTACGGACCGGATATTCTGCTAACTGAAACCGAGTGCTGTTGAAAACTACGGCATCGGTAGGAACCCCGGGCGCCTCTCCGGAAAGATCGGGCAGGGAGCGCCCCTTCATGCCTATAACCAGCTTATCCGGCGCTTTCGGTTCCGCTGCGGTCGGAATTTCCTGGGTCACGGATAGCGACCAGCTACTCTCATTGTTCCACGTATCCCAGGCCGAGACCCAATACTTGTAAGTGCGACCGAGCTCCAACTGCGTGTCGAAATAAACCACATCCGGAGCAACCGAGTCTTCGACTTTTTTCACCGCGTGGTTGGCACCGTGGAGCTTGACGAAGTTGTAGGTCGCGGGGAAATTCACAATGTAAGGCGGCGATTCGGGCGGCGGCGTTGGCTCAACACCGGGCGGTAGGGTCGGGGTGGGAGTAATTATCTTAGTGAATTTTATGTTGGCCAGAGGTTTTGGAGAACCGAAAGGCTGCGCGCCAACCGACTCGGAGCGATAAATCGTCAGACGCACCGTGTCCGAGGTCGCCGCGAAGATAGGCAACGCCACGCCGCGCTGTCCGGGATTGTTCTTAATTTCGTATTGCAAGGCCTGCCAGGTCACATCTTCTTCCGCCGGGGTTTGACCCGCATAATCGGAGAGTAGCGGGTTGGAAATCGACGGCCCGTTAGGCGGAGTTATCTTCTCAACCTTTATTTTAAGTTCCGCGGAATATTCGCTCTGACGACCGAAAATATCTATCGAATAGACGCGATAAGTCGCCGTGCGACCGTTGTCGACCGGGTCTTCAAACAATACCGGCGACTGGAAAAGGATCTCCGTTTCATCCAGCACGCCGCTGATAACTACGGGTACCTCGCTGACGCGGGTGAATTTTTTCTCGCCGTCCAGACGTCGCTCGACATGGTAGCCGCTGATAATTTTTTTCTCGTCCTCGTTCGTGGCTTCCTGCCAGCGCAGGCTGACCTTTCCATCCACCCCGAAGCCTTCGAGTTCCTCGGGGCGCGACAATTCGATCGGCTTGCCGGCCGTGAGCGACATGGTTTTAACCATGCCGTTCGAGAGAGTAAACCGGTACAGAATCTCCGTTCCGGCCGCCAATTTCAGTGTCTTTATATCGTCGCGCACCAGGAATCCGTTTTTCTCGGCAAAAGCGCTATCGGTTACGCTCTTATTGACTATTTGCTGCCGTGCGGCCAAAACTTCTTCGGCGACCTGACGTTTTTTCTGTTCTTCCGTCAGCGTATCTTCTTCCCCGGTCAACGGCTCACCGATGTCGTCCACGCCCATCGGTTTCATCGACGGGATGACGCCGTACCTTTTTCGTGCGGCGGAACGTATCGTTGACTGTTCATACTCTCCGTTGGGCGTTCGTCCCAAAACAGCGATCGGCTGCGTATTGATGATGTCAGTCTCCGGAACACGCGCGTCGATTCCGTCGGGAATGACGTACTGATCCTTTTTCTGCTCCGCAAAATCCACCTCACCGCTGACGACATGCGGTTTTCCGGTATATCCTCTGTACGCGGTCTCACGGAACTGCTCCGCGCTCATACCCAAAGTAGCCAATTTCGTCTTGCTTAGATTTGCCGCCTTATACAATAAACTGTCATCATCAGTGCCGTCGCCTTCCAAGTGTGAAGCGCTGGAGGCCAAATTATCCCCGATCAGTACCGTCTCCCCGTTGACTATCCGTTCCAGACGATAGCCGTCCGCCGGCAACCAATCACATTCGGGGATCATGTGTAAAATCACCTGCTCATTCTTCTGCCACACACCCTTGGTATTCAACGCCGGCTCTAAGAGTTCAAGAGGTTTGTCGCCCGGCGGGGCAAGCAGCTTATCCAGATGTTTTCTTAAGGCGATGATCAGCTTGATCCGTTCGGCCAGTATATTTTTGGCATTTTCATTGGCGTCCGGTTTCGGCGTGGGGATCGGCGTCGGAGTTGCGGTGGGTTTCGGGGTAGCGGTGGGCTTTGGGGTAGCGGTAGGCTTCGGCTTTTCGGTAGGCTTAGGGGTCACAGTGGTTTTCGGAGTTGGTTTTGGCGGCGGCGAAGCTGCCGGAGTCACGGTAGGTCTCGGGGTGGGTTTGGATGTCGGCGAAGCTGTCGGTGTCGGACTCGGTTTATCAGTTGGTTTCGCGGTGGGCTTCGCGGTAGGTTTCGCGGTGGGCTTCGGGGTCGGTGTGGCCGCCAATGTCGGAGTGGGTTTCAGAGTCGGAATCGGTGTCGGCGTTATCTCCGGTAATTCAGGTTCCTCGTCCTTGCCGAGTAACGGCAAAGCATCAACCGCCGACTGGTCGCCCTCCTCCTCCGCTTCCAAAGCCTGCAACTGCTCCAGTAATTCGCGCAGAGCATTCAAGGCCATCCTCGAATCGAGAATCTCCTTGATATCCTTAACTTCGAGCAATTCCTCAGCTATCTTCGGATTACCCAACAATATTTCGGCATCGACAATACGGCTGTGTAGCAATTCCTCCAAAGTCTCCGGCCTCGCCGGATCTTTCTCACCCAAAGTATAGGTTCGATTCGGCAAATAAGAATAAACATCCTTTCCCAGGTTACATCCGATCAATGATAGGACGGGCTGGAGAAAGGTAATTGCGAGTAAAAACAGCGACAACCTGCGTCGGAAGCCGCTGATTTGTTTGGTTTTGCCGTTGTTGGAGTGTTGAGAGCGGTTTTGTTTCGCTAGCTTGCGCATGTAGTTAACCTCCTTAAGTGTATCCCTTCGGGGATGCGATTCGGAATGTCTAATTGGGATTGGCATTACACATCAACGTAACATTAATAGCGTTAAAAAAGCGTTAAAAAGTTTTCGATTGCCCCTAGGCTAGGTCGGGTTCGGCACCGATCTCTCCCCGGAAACGCTCGGAAAAAAGCTTACGCAAATATTTTGCCCGACTCAACTGACCCGTTTGGCGATAGATGCTTAACAACAAGGAATAGCACCTCTCATTCAACGAATCGAAAATCAAACCTTTAATCAGAAGCTTTTCGGCTTCCGAGTAAACCCCGCGGCGGATCTCCTCCTCACACAGAGCATACAAACTCGCAAAAAAGATCGACTGGTAATGTTCCTGGCGAACGCTCACCCCTTCGTCATAGCTTTCCCCATTCAACAAAGGACCTCTGTAAATCATACATACGTCTCGTAAAAGATTGTAATCCGGCTCGTCCGCTCTGAGACTTTGCGTGAAAAGATTGTATTTGCTTTCGAGTATATCTATGTCGCGTTCAAGAGAAACCCCATCGCGTAGGGCAAAGCCTTCCTTGTCTTCAACCAGCAGGCCGTCGGCATCGGCAAAGTCCAGTCCGAATTCCGGCAGGAGTTTGCGTAGCTCGCACAGAGCGACCCGCAGAGAGGTTTGCGCGGCCTTTGTATTCGACTCCGGCCAAAAAATCGCCGCCAACTTCGGTCGGGAAATATGTTTGCTCACATCTTGCAGGAGCATATATTTCAGGATACCGGCGGCTTTTTTGGTCTTAAAATTCTGCTCGGTTATGCTATGTTCGCCGACTTTGAACTCAAACTCACCCAGAAGATTTACTCTTCGCACGACCTGGGCTTCCCGAACCTCCGCCGCCGGCCTGGCACGTAAATAGAGGTCGGCGATTTTCTCCAACCAGGCATCGGACGCGCCCTGCTCGAGCAACGCCTGATAAACCCGCCGCAAAGTCTGTCGATCCAGCTCCCGCCAAAAAAGAAAGTTTTCAGCTACCGATTTGTCCCGCCATTGCAGGGCATAATACCGCGCCCGTACCGGTTCCTCCATATCCAGGTACAGTCCGGCCAGTTGCAGGCTAATTCCGCACACACTCTGTTTCACACCTTTTTTCGCGACACCCTTCAGGGCACGTAAGAGACAGGTTTCCGCTTCGTTCATGAGCCCCGCCCGCTTATACAGAACACCCAAAACCACATCCGCAAACTCGATCATACCGTGCCCGGGATCTTCCGACTTGACTGCGGCGCCGACTTCTTTCGCCTTCCGCAGTTCTTCGGCGTCCGGGATCCCTTCCTCCCAGAGAAAATGGATCAGCTTGCTCTCATGAATCAACAAATTACTGCCGTAGGCCGTGTATGAATCGATCGAATCGTCGATGAGTTTGAGCGCACCGGCAAGATCCTGATCCATGTACTTAGAATGGGCAGCCACGAAGTGCCCGTAGCCGGTCGAAAAATCCGAAGCGTACCTTTCACCCAGCAGATAAAACTCATCCGCAAAGTTCTTCAGCAGAGTCTTATCCGCCTTCAGAAAGGGGACATTGCAACACGATACCAAGCCTATTATTCGCCATTGATCATTCTTAAGCGCCACGGGATGGTTAAGAATCTCCGTCAAAATATCGGCGGCCGCCTCTAGATCACCGCTACGATAATGATATATACCGCTGATCATCAGGTAGCTGTACTGCCACATCTCGTCTTTAACCGGGAAGAGTCGCAGTATCTTCCGAATCAGACCGGCGCGCCGCAGCTGATCCCGACCGGTCGCCGCGGTAAAGAGACTGATCAACACCTTTGCCACGACTTCTTTCCCGGCGAAAAGCAAAGCCACAGGTAACTTCTTCGAGGCCTGTTCCAGCAAAACAAAATTATTGTCCTGATAGGCGGTAACCAGCATCATCCCGAAGGTGTTCATCAGAAATGTGTAGTCACGGCATTTGCGGAAGCCGTCCATCGCCGCAAGAAAGATCTGCATGGAGGCGGCGCGGTCTATATTCATCCGGGTCATTCCCTGAAAGAGCATCAGATACGGATCCTTCGCGATAATTTCTTCCGGGAATTCGTTGACGATGAAGAACATCTTCTCCGGGCTGCCTTCGTTGAACAACTGGCGACTCAGGGAGCGCACAACTTCCAATGCCTTCTCCTTCAGCTCGGCCTGCAGGTAGAAGCGAATAGCCAGGCGCGGATCCTTATCCCGGTAGTATTCACCGAGCGCCGTGCTCAATTCTCTTCGGCTTCGCGAGTCCGTCTCCGCCAGGTAGGAACGATTTAATTCCTCCTTAAAGAGTGAATGAAAGCGGTAACGGGCCGGGTGGGTTGAGGTTTTCTGGATATATAGATTGCTTTCCTCGAGCCAGAGAAAAAATTCTTCCGCGGCCGGCAGGCGGAAAAAGCCTTCCACCTCCTCTAAAGAAAAGTCGTCCAGAAGCGACAGTTGCTGCAGGAGGAGCTTTCTCTGCGGGGCAATGTCGTTTAAAAAGGTTCCCATGAAGGTTGTCAGCAGATCGGTAAACTTCTCCCTTCGCTCAGATCGGGGATGCTTCGCGCTTAAAAACTCCCGACTGTGGCAGATCATGTAAATTCCGGCGATCCAGCCTTCCGTACTCTTGAAAATAAAATCCAGTTGCGCCTTGCTTAGTTGGAGATTGTACTTTTCGGTAATCAGCTGCTCCGTCTCTTCTCGGGAAAAGATCAATGCCTCACTGCCGATTTGTTTTATATCCTCACGAATCGCCAGCTTCCCGCTAACCAGCGGCAAGGGAGTTCTTGAGGTTATTACAATCGAGACCGAGTCCGGCCAGTTGACTGTAAAATAGCGCATCGTATCAATTATGATTTCATTGTCATGAACATGATGGAAATCATCCAAAACCAGAAAGACCTTTTCTTCTCGTCTGCCGTGGATTGTGTACATATCCTGAGTAATCTGCGCGTTCAAAAGCACATACTCCTCATCCAGATTCTGGATACTTTTCAACATGTCGACGGAGCCGAGAAGTTTTTTATCTTCTCCGGCAAATAAAGTTTCGATCAGATGTGCGTAGAAAACCGTTAAGAAATTATCTTCTTTTTCCAGGCGGTACCATTTAATTCGCTCACGGTAAGGGTTCAGAGCCAACAAAACCGCCGTCGTCTTACCAAAGCCGGCCGGGGCGATCAAAACCGTCAGCCTCCGCTCGGATAAAGATAAGTTCAGGATACGATCGCATAGCAATGCCTGACGGGGTACTTCCGGTATCATCAGCTTAGATTTAAGCAGGGGAATATGCTTCATTATCGGATTTTCCTCCCCTTAATTTCAGACATACCAACGGGCTAATTTTAGCACGCCGATTAAAAAAATGACAGGCGTTTGATCAATACAAAGAATAATTTTAATCAATAGAAATTGCAGAACCGCCGCTTCTTGCGAAGCGACGGTTCCTATTTTACGTGCGTTTTACTAGCGCTTTACTAGCGCTTTACTAGCGTTTCGACGATCGGGGATTAGTACATTCCCATGCCGCCGCCCTGCGGAGCTGCCGGTGCCGGGGGCTCCGGAATCTGCGCAACTACCGCCTCAGTCGTCAGGAGGGTGGACGCGATCGAAGCCGCGTTCTGCAGTGCCGAACGGGCAACCTTCGCCGGGTCAACGATACCGGCGGCGATCATGTCGACATACTGCTCGGTCATGACATCGTAGCCGATTCCCGGCTCGCGGTTCTTGACGCCTTCACAGATCACGCTGCCGTCCAGACCGGCGTTCGTGGCGATTTGACGTACCGGCTCTTCGAGAGCGCGCAGAACGATGGCGGCGCCGGTGCGCATATCACCGGTGAGTTCCCCCATTACCTTGCGAACCGCGTCGAGCGAAGCGATGTAGGCGGTACCGCCGCCGGCAACCATGCCTTCCTCAACACCGGCACGGGTCGCAGCCAGTGCGTCCTCGATACTACTCTTGCGCTCTTTCATTTCGGTCTCGGTGGCCGCGCCGACCTTGATGACGGCTACGCCGCCGGCGAGCTTGGCCAGACGTTCCTGGAGCTTCTCGCGGTCAAAGTCAGAGGTTGTATTTTCGATCTGGTTACGGATCGAAGCAACACGTCCCTGAATGGCATCGGGGGAACCCGCACCGTCGACAATAATCGTATTCTCTTTCTGCACCTTGACCTGACGGGCGGTTCCCAACTGAGCCAGTCTGGTCTCCTTGAGTTCGAGACCCAACTCGGAGGTGATCACTTCACCGCCGGTCAGAATGGCGATATCACGCAGCATCTCTTTGCGACGATCGCCATAGCCCGGAGCCTTGACGGCCACGGACACCAGGGTTCCGCGCAGCTTATTCAGAATCAGGGTCGAAAGCGCTTCACCCTCAACGTCCTCGGCGATAATCAGCAGCTTCTTTCCGGCCTGCACAACCTGCTCAAGCAACGGCAACAGATCCTGAATATTGCTGATCTTGCTGTCGGTGATCAGGATCAGGGGCTCGTCCAGGACAGCTTCCATTTTATCCATATCAGTAGCCATGTAGGCGGAAATATAACCGCGGTCGAACTGCATGCCCTCAACAAGTTCCAGTTCGGTCTCCATGGTTCTGGATTCTTCAACCGTAATAACGCCGTCGGCCGTTACTTTTTCCATCGCTTCGGCAACCAGCTCGCCGACTTCTCTATCATCGGCGGAAATCGCGGCTACGCGAGCCACGTCTTCGCGCGTCTTAACGGGAACCGACACGCTCTGAATATGTGCGACCGCCGCTTCAACGGCTTTGCTGATTCCGCGACGCAAAATCATCGGGTTCGCACCCGCGGCGATATTCTTCAGCCCTTCGCGGATAATTGCCTGTGCCAGAAGGGTCGCCGTCGTTGTACCGTCACCGGCCACGTCCTGTGTCTTGGTCGCGACTTCTTTGGCCAGCTGAGCACCCATATTCTCAAAGCGGTCTTCCAGCTCAATCTCTTTGGCGATCGTCACGCCGTCGTTTGTAATAGTCGGGGCACCGAACTGCCTATCCAGGACAACGTTCCTGCCCTTGGGTCCCAGGGTGAGCTTAACCGTATCGGCTAACTTGTTGACGCCGGTCTCCAGCGCTTTGCGTGCTGCCTCGTTATACAATAAATCTTTTGCCATATGTCTATCTCCTCATTATCTATAATATTGCGGACTTATTCCACTACTGCCAAAATATCGTTCTGGCGGACAATCGTATATTCCTGATCACCGACTTTGACTTCGGTCCCCGAATATTTGCTGGTCAGCACACGATCTCCGACCTTGACGTACATCGTCACTTCCTTGCCGTCGACGAGCCCGCCCGGTCCCACCGCCACTACTTCGGCGATCTCCGGCCTCTCTTTTGCTGAACCCGGCAGAACGATACCGCCCCTGGTCGTCTCTTCCACTTCGATCATCTTGATTACAACACGATCACTCAAAGGTCTAATGGTCATACTAATTCCTCCGTTACATCACATTTTTCCTGGCACTCTCATCTCGAGAGTGCTAACAAGTGATAATATAGGGCTTTTGTCAAAGAATGTCAAGCCCCTGTATTCTTCGTCTATTTTTACCTGCTTTTGGGCAAAAACTTTCTCCGTTGAAGTCGGCAAAATCGTTACGGCGGCGAAGCTGTGGGTGTCACTGTCGGCGGCGGACTCGGGTCTGGTGTCGGGGTCGGACTCAGGTCTGGTGTCGGGGTCGGACTCGGGTCTGGTGTCGGGGTCGGACTCGGGTCTGGTGTCGGGGTCGGACTCGGGTCTGGTGTCGGGGTCGGACTCAGATCTGGTGTCGGGGTCGGACTCAGATCTGGTGTCGGGGTCGGACTCGGGTCTGGTGTCGGGGTCGGACTCGGTGTCGGCGGCGGACTGGGTGTCGGCGGCGGAGTCGGCTTTGCGGTCGGAGCCACAGTCGTTGGCACCGGAGTCGGACTCGGCGTCGGGACGGGTGTCGGCGACGCAGTAGTCGACGAACCGGTCGTTTCGGTAGTCGACGGACTGGTTGAGGTCACAGTGGTTGCGGAAGACGGCTCCGATCCCGACGTGGACGACGGGTCAACCGACATATCGGACGGATCAATCGACGTATCGAACGGATCCGAAGTCTCAGAGCCGGTGGGCGCACTTGTTACGGGACCATAGGGACTGGAGTCCTCATCCACCTTGGTTAAGGTGACATTCAGGCTCTTCAACCAAGCCATGGCTTCTTCATACGCTTTCATGCCGTATGCGTGGATAAACTTGCGACTGGGAATTACGCTCCACTTGGTTTTTGCCGGCGGAGCATCCGGGACATTGCGCACCCGCGGTAAATCCGTGACCTTCTGATTGTAAATGAATTGATGGATCTGCGGATTCATCAGGTTCATATTGGCGCGATTAATCGAACGGCTTTGGCGACTGTCTTCCCAAAAGTATCCGGGTATGGGCACCTGCATCTGTTCGGTCTCCTGCTGCATTTTCGGCATCAGATCGACAACCAGGCTGAGAATCTCGGTTTCGCTGAGGTTGGTGGCGATGTATTGCAGCCCCACCCGCGCCGCCTCGACGAGCGTCACGGGATCCGCGG
>JAAZJE010000082.1 GCA_012800515.1 Clostridiaceae bacterium | reverse complement strand
GCCAGGCCGCGACGGACTTGAATCCGGACGCCGCCAGATACTTAACGTCATCCCAGCTCAGGGTATTCCAGTCCACTTCGCGCTTGAGCAGAGTCGGATCGTCCTCCTCCTGCAACTCGATGCTGATCGTGGAGTACGCGACCTGACTGTCCCAGCGCCTGATCGTGCCCTTAAAGCTTTCAATTTCCGTCGTCAAATAATCAATCCGCGACTGCAGAGCGATGATCGAATCAACGTCCTTTACATCTTTCAGCAGGTCGTAGTACTTTTCCAGCGAGGTCTCCAGCGTTCTCAGCCTGATGGTGTAGTCGTAATACTGATCCGTAATATCGTCGGACTTGACCGTCGAATGGGTAACCCGCGCGAAATCTCCGACTTTGTCAATGAAATCCTGCAGTTTCTCGGCCGGTACTTTGAACTCTATGTTGATGTAGCGCCGTTCATCGGAAGTCCGCGAAGAGAAATTGGTTTCGTAGCCGTCGAGTTCGTTGATAAGTCTGCGCAAACCGCCGACCGTGGCATCCAGGTCGGTGGATCGCATCTGATAGTGCGCATTGCGGATAATCTTCCGGTCGACCGGCTGATTCGGCTTGTCCGGATTCTCCGTATCCGGATTCGGCGCACCGGTCGGAGCGTATTTATTGTTCAGTCCGATTTCCCGATCCGGATCCTGCGGCGCCACTCCCTTCCCCGGATAGTACGACCCTCCGGACGAGGAACAGGAAGTCAGAGCCCAACTCATAATGAGTAACAAAATCAACAGCCACGCACCGATAAACTTCGTGCGGAAAAATTTCTTGCTCTTGAACATATATATCCTCCGATCCCCGACCTTTGAGATTGGCTGTAGTCGGGTTACGCGGATATTTTACCTTAAATCAGCATAAATTGATATGAGGCACTTTAGTTTTAACTACCTTACTAGATATTCATCCAGTGGCTCTCCTATGGCTGCAGTCTCAAACTATTCATATATGAGGAAGAGCCTGCGGCGGAGCCACCGTTCCGCCGCATCGTAATATTCATTCCTCATTCATCACATTCTTACACTTATATACCAACTTTCACTCACTTACTTTATCAAACTCAAAAATAAATGGAATTACATCTCTAACCAAAATATTTTCACTTGTAGAGACGCTTTCATTTTCAAAGAAGTCTACAGAACTAACAATGGGATCCTTAAGCATTCCCTTCCCTTCCGAAAAACGTAGATATGTCACGATAAAAATGCCCTCTTGAACAATATGCGCCGTTATATCAAACGCGGAGAAAGGAAGCAAAAGCGTCGTATGGGGGTCAAATTTAAGCACCTCACTTTCCGGCATTTGTTCCGAGACGTGAGCATAAAATTCGTTTTTGCTCTTAAACCCGTCTGCAATAATGACCCTGGCAAATGGGTTTTCTGTGTAAAAAAACACAAAAGCATTCTGGCCATCTTCTAATAACAGCACTACATAATACCCTTGATGAGTTTTGCGAACACACTGTACGGCAAAATCCCTTTGGAATTTTGAGAAAGTTATACCTTCAGATTCCGCCGCCTTTTTCAGTTCTTCAATCTGAGCACTTGAATATTGTTTCGTGAGCAAGTCGTTTTTATTTGTTGAATTGTTGAATTTCATATAATTACACCCCACCAGTACTATCATGCATATTGTAATAATGGTAACTACACTCAATACTCTACTACGCATAATAATCACCTCCCCACCGCAAAATACACACTCTCTGTATTGTAATAATCTTTAATATACAGTATGTCTTGAGGAACGCCTAAATCCCAGGCAACTGCAGTGCCATCCAATACATTCCAGCGAGAAGGCGTTTTTCCGCATTTAACTGCCCACGATCCATCACTTAATTGCATAACAAAATGATAATATGCAAGGCCATATGGTGAAAGAAGAATTGTTGAAGTTTTCATCGCAACTATATATTCATTATACAACTTATCCTTTGGAGAATCTACGGGGGTTTTAGACTTGAGTTTTCGTAATGTTTTCGTAAAATTTTTAGTGATTTTCGCTAAATATAGATATTAGCCGTCGGTTCGGCCGTTCACAAATTCAGAAATAGCGCCCGCTCAGACTACGTCATATCCGGCATCCGTGATCGCGGCGATCAGCTGTTCGCGCGTTACGCTGTCCGGATACTTGACCTTTGCCGTTCCCGCCGCCAGATCGACTGTAGCTTCGACACCGGGCAGGGCGTTCAGTGCCTTTTCCACACGTCCCGAGCAATGCGGGCAGGACATGCCTTCAACTCTCAGTTCCACTGTCTTCATCTTACTTGCTTCTCCTTTACATTCATATCTGTTACGTCCATATCTGCGTAGACGCAGGGCGTTTCCGACCACAAATAACGAGGACAGGCTCATCGCCGCCGCGCCCATCACCGGGCTTAGAACAATGCCTAAACTAGGATAAAAAACACCCGCCGCCAAGGGTATGGCCAACAGGTTATAGAAAAAAGCCCAAAATAGGTTCTGCTTAATATTCCTGAAGGTCTGGCGCGCCAGTCCGAAGGCGTCCGCAACCGCATGGAGATCCGAGCGCATCAGAATAATATCGGCGGTCTCGATAGCGATATCGGTGCCGGCACCCATGGCCAGACCGACCTCCGCCGCGGCCAGCACCGGCGCGTCATTGATCCCGTCGCCGACCATGGCGACCTTATCGCCTTTAGCCTGTAGTTCCCGCACCACAGCGACTTTGTCGCCCGGCAGCAATTCGGCGGCAATCTCCTCCGGCTCCAGGCCCAGTTTCCTGCCAATCGCGACGGCGGTTTCGCGACGATCGCCGGTCAGCACCATCAACTTATATCCGCGGTCATGCAGTTGCCTAATCACTTCCCTGCTCTCCGGTCGCGGCTCATCGCGCACGGCGAGCAGTCCCAGATATACGCTCTCCGTGAAGAAGAACAGCACGGTCTTCCCCTCTTCGGCCAAGCCCGCCGCTCGCCGCAGTGCGTCTTCAAGCGTCGCATTGCGGATCGTACTCGACGTACCTGCGGACGTATCCCGGACTGTGCCCGTGTTCATTTGATCTGCGCTTAATGTATCGCACAACAGACGTGCGTTGCCGGCCATCAGGCGGATACTTCCGCTCGGTAAGCCCAGTTCCGCAACGATCTCGGCGCTCAGATCCGCCCCGATACCGGCACCGGGTAGTGCCTGCACCGTACCCAAGGATCGCGGCACCACGGTCGCCGCTTTGGCATAGTTCAGAACCGCCGCGGCAAGAGGATGCTCCGACCCGGTCTCGAGAGAGGCCGCCGCGCGCAGAAATACCGTCTCACCATCTGTATCGTAAACTGCCGCGTTCGGCACAACATCCGTAACTACCGGCTCACCCCTGGTCAGAGTTCCGGTTTTATCAAAAACAATCGTCTGTACACCGCTGAGCGCCTCGAGCGCTTCGCCGGACTTAACCAGCACGCCGAGCTGAGCGCCGCGCCCGGTTCCGACCATAATCGCCACCGGCGTGGCCAGACCCAGGGCACAGGGGCAGGAGATCAGCAACACCGCCACGGCGCGATTAAAGGCGAACTCGACGCTTGAACCCGACAAAAGCCAGCTCGTCAGCGTAATCAGTGCGATGGCCACGACAATCGGCACGAACCAGCCGGAAATCCGATCGGCGATCCGGGCAATCGGCGCCCGGGAACCCGCCGCCTGCTCGACCAGACGCGCCACGGCGGCAATTCTTGTCTCCGATCCCACCTTATCCGTTCGCACCAGCAAAGTACCGAGACCGTTGATCGTCGCGGTGGATACCGCGTCACCGACGCCCTTGGGCACGGGGATGCTCTCGCCGGTCAGAGCCGATTCATCGACGGCGCTGTTGCCGTCAATAACCGTGCCGTCAACCGGCACCCGCTCCCCGGGCAAAATCCGTACCGTATCGCCGGGCCTGAGCTCGGTAGCCGGTACTACGACCTCGCGGCCGTCCGCCTCCACTCGGCGCGCCGTATCCGGCGCCAAATCGAGCAGTTGGCGTACCGCCTGCGTGGTTTTCCTCTTAGCGCCGGCCTCCAGCGTCCGCCCCAATCTAATCAATACCAGGAGCATCGCCGCCGAATCGAAACTCAGGTGCGTATGATAAAAATGCGCCGTTTCCGCGTCGCCGCCGCCCTCGGCGGCAATAATCCGAAAGAGCGCATAGATGCCGTACAATACGGCGGAGCCTGTGCCCAGGCTAACCAATGTATTCATTGACGGGGCGCCGCGCAGGGCCGCCCGGGTTCCGCTGATAAAGAAATCCCGATTCAAATAGAGTATGGGGATCACTAAAATAAACTGTAACAACCCCTGAACACCCTTCCCGCCGCCGGCGGCCAGAAAGCCCGGTAGAGGTAATCCCAAAATCGAAACCATACCGAGATATAAGTTAGGCAAATATAACAACAAAGACAAAATAAAAATCCGTCGGGATCTGTGTACACTATCCGTCTCGTCTCGCTTAGTAGCCGCAACAGGCTGTTCTGCTATTGCGGTAGCGGTTCCGTTGCCGACGGCTCCGACCGAAGCAGACAACAGTTCCGCCGCGTAGCCAGAGCGTTCCACCTCCTTGATAACCTCATCTGCCGAAACGGCGTCGACACCGTCCAACAGGAGATCCATGTGTCCGGTCAGCAGGTTGACGTTCACCTCACTAACTCCGGGTAGCTTGGCGACATTGCGCCGCACCGTCGCCTGGCAGGCGGCACAGGTCATTCCACCGACCCTGAACTCTACTCGGTTTTTATTTTCACCACTCACTACTACGCATCCGTTCTAAAGCGTCCGCAAAAATCCGTCGATGATTTTCTGTTCGGCCTCAGCTTCGGTCAGCCCCAGGGTCTGGAGCTTGATGATTTGGTCGCCGGCGATTTTACCGATCGCCGCCTCATGGATCAGCTGAGCGTCGGGATGATTGGCTCTGAGCGTCGGCGTCGCGTCGACCTTGCCCCGGCCGACCAGAATCGCGTCACAGGCCGAGTGACCCTTGCAGGCATTATCGCCCGTGATTACCGATGTGTATTCCTGATATGAATCATCCTTGGCCACCGAGCGCGAAGCGAGCTCCACACTACTGCCCGCGCCGGCCAAAGTAATATTAAAATCCGTCGTCGTCCTCTGCTCGAATTCCGTCAGGAGACTTTCTTTAACCACCAGCGAAGCCCCCGGGCCGACGGTACCGGTCGTCAGACGCCGGGAGTCGTCGACCCCGCCGATCTGGACCGTATCCATCTCCAGATAGCTCCCCTCGGCCAGCTCGCAATGCGTGATCGGGTCGATCTGCACATTATGTCTGCCGACCCCGCCGCCGAGATGCTTCTCGACATATATCACCCGAGCGCCGGCTTCGAGATAAAAATTATGGATGCCGCTGTGCCGCGACTTCTCATTGCTATGGGTATGAATACCGCAACCGGCTATGATCTTTACCTTGGCACCGGCTCCGATATGAAAATCGTTATAGACATCCTCGTCCACTCCGCTTTGTGAAATGCAGGCGGGAATATATACGGACTGATCGACCGTACCGGCGGCGACATAAACATCGACCCCGGACTTGCCGTCCGTCTTCGGAACGATTTGAATCTCGGGCGTAGAGTGGCGTCCGGCACAACGGGAGTTCTCGCGAATGTTATACGCCGTTCTTTCCGGATCGGGAATATGGCAGTCCAAACCGGCCAAAATATCCCGCGTCGTCGCGCTGATCGGCAGACTATCAAGTATATTTTTCACTTTTTCCAAATCGACGGGTGTCGTCGGCGAATTGTCCATTATGCTTCCTCTCTTCTCTCGCTCGGTCTCTCTTTCCTCACTCGGCGCCGTCTGTCTGGCAGGAAAAGCTGAACGGCCGGATATGCAGATGCGGCAGAATTTCGTCCCTGGTTCCGAAATGAGTCAGGCGTCCGTCGGCCAAAACCGCCAGGCGATCCGCCAAATTAATAATCCGCTCCTGGTGGGAAATGATAACAATCGTCGCGCCGCTATCCTTACGCAGCTCGGAAAAAATCTCTACCAGATGACCGAAACTCCACAGGTCGATCCCCGCCTCCGGCTCGTCGAAGAGGTAGAGCTTAACTTTGCGCATCAGAACTGTGGCAATTTCGATGCGCTTTAACTCCCCACCCGACAGACTGCCGTCGACCTCGCGGTCGATATAGCTACGGGCGCAAAGACCGACTCGGGAAAGCACATTACAGATTTCCTGTTCTTTCATCCGCCGTTTGGCGGCAATTCGGATCAAATCACGCACCCGAAAGCCCTTAAAGCGCACCGGGTTCTGGAACGAATAAGCCACGCCGGCATTCGCTCGCTCGGTAATTCCCAGCTCGGTCAGATCGGTGTCGTCCAGCCAAATCTCCCCCGAACTCGGTTGGATAACCCCGGCAATCGCGCGAATCAGTGAGGTCTTGCCGCCGCCGTTCGGGCCGGTCACCACGACCATCTCGCCGGTGCCGATTTCCATGTTTACATCTTTCAAAATGCCTTCCCGATCGGGAATATCGTAACTTATATCGTTTAATTTCAGCATAGCCAAATATCTCCAATATCTCTCCGCCAGGCACACATACGGTTCACCGAGCAATACTGATTCTACATCGCTAACAAATAAAAGTCCGCAACATAGCGCACGGACTTACGCCGGGACTGTACTGCTTACGTTAGGGCTATTTATGGTACGTCTCGCCGCGTGCGATTCGGAAACCGCGATAGAACTGTTCCAGCCAAATCAACCGGGTCATTTCATGCGTGAAAGTCACTCGCGACAGTGATACCGCGACATCGGCGCGTTGGCGCACTTCTTCGGACAGACCGTTGGAACCGCCTATAACTATGGTGAAGCTGCCCTTGCCGGCTTCGGTCCACTTTTCCATTTCCACAGCCAGTTCCTCGGAGGAAATCTCCGGCGCCCGGCAGTCGCTCAATACGACGAACTCATCCGGTCGCAACTTGGCCAGCAGATCCTCGCCCTCGCGCGCCAGCGCCACCTCGGGCGTCAGGCTGTCCGGACGCGCCGTAACCTCGACGAAATCCAAGCGGGTAAAGCGGCTGATCCGCTTCGTGTACTCCGCCAGGCCGCCGCGCAACCAGGGTTCGCGAATTTTACCGACACAAACGAAACGGATTTTCATGCGTCGCCCACCCTACCAGGCCAAGGCCGCCGAGGCCTGCAAACGCGGCGCTATCGTTAAATTATCTTCGAGACTCCAGTCGACCGAACGGTTGGTGAGATATTGCCGAAAAGTCCGACGCGCTTGGGCCGGGGTGTTATTTTCCTGACTCAAATGCGCCAAAGTTATTTGTTCCACGCCTTGTTCGATCAAAAAGTGAGCTAATTCGGCGGCGGCAAAATTAGACAAATGACCCTGCCGACTCTGTATCCGCATCTTGAGCGGATAGGGATAGGGTCCGTCCCGCAACATTTGCGGATCGTAATTCGACTCCAAAATCACGCGGCCGCAACCGGTCAAATTCTGCCGGGCCAGTGCTTCGACCTGTCCCGTATCCGTCATATAACCCAAACGATGCTCGCCTTGGCTGAAAACAAAGCCCAGCGGTTCGGCCGCGTCATGGGAAACGGCAAAAGGCAAAACGCCCAGATCCGCCGGCAAGTCAATCTCCTGCTCCGCCCGCAAAAGGCGGTATATCATCCCTGACGGCAGTTTATCGTCATTGTCCAGGGCCGCAAGGGTTCCCTCGGAGGCATATATCTCCGCCCGCGTTCCGCGCACGATCGGACCGAGACCTTTGACATGGTCATAATGTTCGTGCGTAAGCAGAATGGCGGAAATATCGTCCAAACCGGCGCCCAGATCACGCAACGCCGCGCATAAAGCCCGTAAGGTACAACCGGCATCGATAACTATAAAGTGCCCGCCAACCCCGACAAGAGTTGCATTGCCGCTACTTCCGCTGACTATTGTTCTGACCCGCCGCAAATCTACCCTTCCGTTTTCCTTCTAGTCATCATTACGGAAACTGATTTTGGCACCGATACTGTTCAACTTATCAATGAAATCAACATATCCGCGCTGAATCAGATGCGCATCGTTGACTGTTGTATGTCCTTCCGCCGCCATACCGGCAAGCACCATCGCCGCGCCGGCACGCAAATCATGTGCGCTGACCCAATTCCCGCTCAGCCGGGTCGGACCGTAAACATTCGCCACCCGTCCGCTTAGGTCAATGTTTGCGCCCATGCTGATCAAGTCGGGTAAATACTGGAAACGGTTTTCGTAAATATTCTCGGTCATACGGCTGCGTCCGTTGGCCTGCGTCAACAATACGGTCATCTGCGGCTGCATATCGGTAGGGAAACCCGGATAGACTACAGCGTTCACGTTAACCGACTCTAATGTCTTATCCTCGTCCAGTGAAACCCGAACCCAGTCGCCGTTGTTCTCAACATTGACGCCCATCTCCTGCAGCTTTGCCATCAATGCCTCCTGATGCTTGGGAATGACATTACGGACAATGACATCGCCGTGCGTCAACGCCGCGGCAATCATGAAAGTTCCGGCCTCAATCTGATCCGGAATCACAGCATATTCAACGTGCGAATTGCGTGCGCCCAGATACGGTACGCCGGTAATGCGAATAACGTCGGTTCCCGCACCCTTAATATTCGCCCCCATTGAGTTGAGGAAGCTGGCGACGTCGACCACATGCGGCTCACGGGCTGCGTTCTCAATCGTCGTCGTACCGCGCGCCTTTACCGCGCCGAGCATGATATTGATCGTAGCGCCGACACTGCGCTCCACATAGCAATTGCCGCCGGTCAGATCCTTCGCCTCCAGCGTAACGATACCGGACTCGACATTGACCGTGGCTCCCAGCGACTCGAAGCCGCGATTATGGATATCGGTCGGACGGGGTCCCAAATTGCATCCCCCCGGCGAAGCGATCTTTACCCGGTTCATCCGCCCCAGCAAGGCTCCCTGCAAATAGTATGAGCCGCGAATCTTGCGCGGGTTGTCATCGAGCACCTCACAGGTGTAAATCGAACGCGGATCGATAAACAATATGCCGTCCTCCCGACGCTCAACCACGGCGCCGATCGTGCGACACATCGCAATCATTACGCGAATATCATCTATATCGGGAACATTTTCCAAATAGCAGGGGTCGTCGGAGAGCAGTGCCGCCGCGACTATACCCAGAGCCGCATTTTTGGAACCGCTGACAACAACGGATCCCTCCAGTCTGGCCCTGCCGGAAATTATATACTGTGCCAATCGCCTTCCCTATCCTCTCTCGCTATTCATTGTACGTGCGAAGCAGAGCTTCACGCTGTTCCGCCGTCAATTCGGGCAAACCTGTAACAGTATAGCCTAATTCACGAGATTGCTCTAATAACACTCGTTGCACTTCCGTCTGCAGCGGACTTTTATGTTCGATACTGTGTGAAGCATCGTCTATTGCCCGGCGATATACCTTGCGGGCGGTCGGCAGAAAGAGCGTAAAAGTTGAGCCGAGGCCGAGCGTGCTACTCACCTCGATGCGCCCCTCATGCAGCTGCGCCAACTCATCGGCGATCGCCAGTCCCAGCCCGGTGCCGCCGAAGACCTGCGAACCGGTCATATCGACCCGGAAAAAGCGGTTAAAGATCTGCGGCAGATGTCGCGGCTCGATACCCGGACCGTTGTCCGCCACCTTCACATAGACCTCATCCACCAGACCATTGACCGAGACCAGAACATTGCCGCCCTTCTGCGTATATTTAATCGCGTTCATCACCAGATTGGAGACAATCTGTTCGATCGACGATTTCTCGACAAAGACATTCGGCACCGGCCCCGTGTCCGGACAGGAGAGCGTAATTTGTTTGGCGGCGGCGGATGGTTGGCTACGCTCCACGGTCTGACGCACTATGCCGGCAATGTCCTGCTCTTCCATATGCGGCTGCAGACCTCGACTGTCGATGCTGGTCAGGAGAGAGAGATCGGCGACCAGCTTCTCCATCCGTAGGGCATCTTCGTGAATACGTCGCACATCTCTTCTGATCGAAGCCGGCTGTTTTTCCGCCAGTCCCCAGTCCAACAAAGACTCCGAATAGGTTTTGATCGTTGTCAGCGGCGTCTTCAGTTCATGCGAAACATTGGCCACAAAGATTTTGCGTTGTAGTTCCTCGCGGGTCTGGTCGGTGCGATCCTGTAGAGTGAATATCGTCGCCAACTGCTGACCTTCCGGCCGCGAAACGCGCGCGGAAATCTCCAGGGTGCGGTCATTCTTCTCGACAATCTGCGCGGCGGTATCTCCGCCCAGAGCCAGAATCGCCCGCAAACTGCTCAGATCGGCAAAGCAGGCATAAAATTCATCCGGCGTTTCGGGCTTTTTATCGTCGAGCAGTTCAATCGCCTTTTTATTGATCAGGATTCTGCGGCCGGTCTGGTCGTATATCACGATTCCAATATCGATATCACCCAGGAGTGCCTCATTCCGCTCCCGATCCTGAATGAAGCGGCGGGTCAAATGCGAAACCTGATGCTGATCCAGGCGGCGTTTGCGCTGAGTCATAAACCGATAAATGAGCCAGGGTAGCAGAACAACGAGCATACCTATAGCCGCAGCCGCCGGGAGCCAATACCAAGCCACCTGAGGAGTTGCCGCAAAAAAACACAAATATCCCACTGATTTCCCGGTCCTTATTCCTTAAGCTTTGACGAAGTAATAGCCGTGTCCGCGACGCGTCAGTATGTATTTGTAGTCCGGATTGACGGACTCCGGCTCGATCTTCTCGCGGGCGCGACGGATGGTCACGTCGACCGTGCGGACATCTCCGTAATACTCGTAGCCCCAAACGTGTTTGAGCAGATCCTCACGGGAAAATACCTGTCCGGCATTGCAGGCCAGGAACTGTACCAATTCGTACTCGCGATAGGAAAGATTCACCGAACGTCCGTTCAGAAAAACGTCGCGCAGCTCGAGGTCGATCTGTAACTCACCGTTATTGAAGCTCAGCTGCCGCGGCTCGCGCTCGTCGGCGGAAACGAAGCTCTGCCGACGCAACTGGGCGCGTACCCGCGCCATAACCTCACGCACACTGAACGGCTTGGTGATATAGTCGTCGGCACCGATCTCGAGGCCGAGCACCTTATCGATTTCCTCGCTGCGGGCGGTCAACATCAGGATCGGAACCTGTGTGCGGTTGCGCAACTTGCGGCAAACCTCAAAACCGTCCAATCTGGGCAACATACAGTCCAGCAGAATAAGATCCGGCTGGTGACGTTCGGCCTGGGCCAGTGCCTCCAGCCCGTCAAAAGCGGTGACAACAGTATAGCCGTCCCGCTCGAGATTGGCCTGCAGAATTTCTACAATTGCCGGTTCGTCATCAACTACGAGAATTTTCGGTTCCATATCGATCGATCTCCTCTCAATTTATCGAATGACACCCGTAAACATGAGCAGCAGCAATACGGCCGCCAGACCGCAACGATACCAGGCAAACACAGCTAATTTGTGATTGCGCAGGAAACGCATAAAGGCTTCTACTACCAGCATCGCTACCGCAAAGGCAGTGATAAAGCCCAAAACCAGGGCTACTATTTCCGTTGCGGAGAAAGCGGTCACTAGACCGACTCCGCCGCCGGCGGATGCCGAACGCAAAAATTTAAACAGCGAATATCCCGAAGCACCAAACATGATCGGAATCGCCAGGAAGAACGAGAACTCCGCCGCTAATGCGGTATTCATCCCTATCGCCCAGCCGCCCATTATGGTACTGGCCGAACGCGACATGCCCGGCCATAGAGAGAGCACCTGGGCCGTACCTACCGTCAACGAACGTAACGGTGTCACATCTTCCAATTCGGAGTATTTCGCCCGCGGCGCCAGAAACTTTTCCAGAAAGAGCATCAGGATCGCCCCGACAAGCAGAGCCGCGACAACTCCGGGGATATTCATCAGGTACTTCTTAATCAGGTCATGACAGAAAAAGCCCACTACTGTCGCCGGCAGACAGCCCAAAAACCAAATCCAGACGAAACGCCAGGCAGTCGGGCGACCGCGCAACAGACCCTTTAATTGCGTGGTGATTCGTTTCCAGAACAGAACGAGCACGGCCAGTATGGCACCCAATTGAACTACGACATCGAACATTTTCATATATTCGTTATCCGGCATACCCAGAATCTGCCCGAAGATGATCAGATGGCCGGTGGAGGAAATCGGCAAAAACTCGGTCAGTCCCTCAATGATGCCCAGCAAAATCGCTTTTAGAATAAAGACAATGTCCATAACCAGCTATTTCTCCGGAACCTCGGCGCGTTGTCCGGATGCAATGAATTCGTGAATAGCCGCCGCGGCCTTTTTCCCGGCTCCCATCGCTTCAATGACGGTGGCCGCTCCGGTTACGGCATCGCCGCCGGCAAATACTCCCTTACGGCTGGTCGCTCCGCTTGTCTCGTCGGCAATGAGACAGCCCCATTTGTCAAAGTCCAGTCCTTCTGTAGTGTGACGAATCAAGGGGTTTGGAGATGTGCCGATAGCCAGTATAACCGTATCCACTTCAAGACTAAACTGCGAGTCCGGAACCGGTATCGGTCGCGGGCGACCCGATTTATCCGGTTCACCCGGCCTCATTTTATGGACCTGAATTGAACTCACTTCACCTCCGTCGGCGCCTTCAATGGCGTCGATGTCGGTATAATCCAAAATCTCTATTCCTTCTTCCTTAGCATGATGGACTTCCTCGAGACGAGCCGGCATGTCCGCCTCCGAACGACGGTAAACAATATAAACCTTTTCCGCTCCCAGACGCAAAGCCGTGCGGGCAGCGTCCATGGCCACATTTCCGCCACCGATCACGGCGACGGATCGGCTGATGCGGATCGGCGTGTCATAACGCTGATCGTAGGCCTTCATCAGATTGGCGCGAGTCAGATACTCATTGGCCGAATAGACGCCGGGCAGGCCGATACCGGGAATTTTCAGGAAAACCGGCAGACCGGCCCCGGTGCCGAGGAAAATCGCCTCGAAATTGTAATCGGTAATCAGTTCATCGACCGAGAGTACCCGACCGATAACCATATTTGTTTCAATCCTGACACCGCGCTGAATCAGCGAATCGACCTCGGCGGCGACAATCACCTTGGGCAAACGGAACTCGGGAATTCCGTAAACCAAAACACCGCCCGCCTTTTGGAACGCCTCAAATATCGTTACCTCATAGCCCAAAGCGGCCAAATCGCCGGCACAAGTCAGTCCGGCGGGTCCACCGCCGATAATTGCTACCTTGTGCCCGTTTGACGGCAGTTTTTTGATCGACTTACGCACATTCTCCATATACCAGTCGGCGACAAAGCGCTCAAGACGGCCGATACCGACCGGCTCTCCCTTAATGCCGCGCGCGCAAACCTCTTCGCATTGATTCTCCTGAGGACATACACGGCCGCAAACCGCAGGCAAGCAGTTGGTCTCGAGAATCTTTTCATAAGCGGCGGCAAATTCACCCTCTGCGACTAGATGAATGAACTCCGGAATTTTAACATGAACCGGACAGCCGTTTACACAGGGTCTATGCTTGCACTGCAGACAACGCCTCGCCTCTTCCATAGCCATTTCGGCCGTATAGCCCAGGGCCACTTCATTAAAGTTGGAAGCGCGCTCAATGGGATCCTGATGCGGCATCGGTACCTTGGTAAGAGACATATTGGGTTTTCTATGCTGTACTTCCATTTCCGCGTCCCCTACTCTTCTTCATCTTTTGCCGTCGTCAGGCCGATTCGGCAATAGTGAGGTTTGCCTTTGCTCTCCTGATCACGATACATATTGTTCCGCAAGATTAACTCGTCAAAATCCACCTGATGACCGTCGAATTCGGGGCCGTCGACACAGGCGAATTTAATCTCGTTATTCACGGTGACACGGCAACCGCCACACATCCCGGTACCGTCAACCATGATAGGATTTAGGCTGACCAGGGTTTTGATGCCGTATTCGGCCGTCAACTTGGCGACAAACTTCATCATCACTACCGGGCCGATCGCCACGACCAGATCAAAAGGCGGGCGTCCCTCCGTCTCCCGCTGAGTAATAAGCTCTTTCAGCTTATCCGTGACGAAGCCTTTGGTTCCGTACGAACCGTCATCCGTCGTAATGTGCAGTTCATCGGCAATAGTCCTAAATTCGTCCTCAAGAATAACAATGTCCTTGCTACGGAAGCCGGCAATAACCGTGACCTCCGTGCCCTGCGCATGAAGCTCTTTCGCCGACGGATAAGCTATGGCACAACCCACACCGCCACCAACCACACAGGCATGCTCATACCCTTCCAGAGCGGACGGGCGCCCCAACGGTCCGACAAAGTCCAAAATCGCATCGCCGACCTCCAAAGCGCCCAGACGTTGGGTGCCTTTACCCACTTTCTGGAAAATAATCATCACCGCTCCGCGCTCCATATCTGTGCCGGCCACAGTCAAGGGAATGCGTTCACCGTATTCGTCCACACGGAAGATAATAAACTGACCCGCTTTGGCCTTGGCGGCAATCAGCGGCGCCTCAACCTCCATCATCGTCACGGTATCATTCAATTCTCGTTTTGTCAGTATTTTATACACGGGATTTCCTCTATTTTGCTTCCTTAAATTACCCATTCACCGGCACGGAGAATCGGCACTTCCGTTTCGTCCGCCCTGCGTCCGGTCACATCGAGCTCGGCAGAACCGATCATGAAGTCAACATGAATCATTGACGCATTCATTCCCTGCTCCCGCTTCTCTTCGTCGTTAAGTGTGGCACCGTTGAGAATATTCTCGCTGTAGGCCGCACCCAGAGCAAAATGACAGGCGGCATTTTCATCGAACAAAGTGTTTTTGAAGAGTACGCCGCTCTGATAAATCGGCGAACTCACAGAAACCAGAGCCACTTCCCCGAGCCTCCTGGCGCCCTCATCGGTCGCCAGCAGTTCCCGCAGGACATCCTCTCCCTGCCCGGCGCTGAAATCCACAATTTCACCGTCCTTAAACGTGAAGCTGAAGTCATCGATCAGACTGCCTCTCAGGCTCAGCGGTAAAGTCGCCCGCACGGTGCCGTCGACACCGTAGGCATGCGGCATGCTGAAAACCTCCTCCGTCGGCATGTTCGGGATAAACTTCTCACCCTTGGCGGTCTCGGCCGAACCGCCTTTCCAGATATGGTTGGCCGTCAGACGCACGATTAAGTCGGTACCCGGCGCCTCAAAATGAAGGCTGGCAAAGTTCTGCTCGTTTAACCATTTCTCATGAATCTTCAGCGACTTGTCATGTGTCTCCCAGGCGGCAATCGGATCATCCTGATCGACGCGAGTCGCTTTGAAAATCAGCCTCCACAATTCTTCAACTGCCGTCTCAACCGGCAAATCGGGGAATACGGTCTGCGCCCACTCCGGAGCGG
>JAAZJE010000081.1 GCA_012800515.1 Clostridiaceae bacterium | reverse complement strand
GGGATCGAAAATATTGTCCACCCACTCTTTTGTGTGCGGAGCGCGGCAGTCCGCCGTCCTTGAGGCGTTGGCAGAGCGACCTTGGCGGATCTCCGCCCCCCAAGGTGGGTGGACAAAAATTGCGACGTCCGCTGGAGTTGTGTCGACGTCCGCTGGAGTTGTGTCGACATCCGCGGGAGCTGTGCCAGGGATCGAAAATATTGTCCACCCACTCTTTTGTGTGCGGAGCGCGGTAGTCCGCCGTCCTTGAGCCGCCGATAGAGCGACCTTGGCGGCTCTCCGCCCTCCGAGGTAGGTGGACAAAAATTGCGATGTCCGCGCGAGACGTGGCTATGTCTGCGTTAACAGCTTGCTTGACCCTGGGTCTGTCGCCGAATTTAGCGTGGGGCAGTTGACAAAGTTGCAAAATTATCGAAAGCGACCTGGAACGGCCGAGACAGAAGAGTTCTGACAATTACTTTCTATTCGGCGAAGGCCGCTGCCACTTCTTCGAGGTGTTTGACGATACCGATATGTTGCGGGCAACTGCGTTCGCAGAATTTGCAGGCGAGGCAGTCGTCCGGTCGGCCGTAGGTGCGAGTGAGCTTTGCGTAGTCGGCCTTAATCGCTTCACTCGGGCGCGTTCCCGCCTGGAGTTCGTTGTACAAACGGAAATAATGCGGGATGCCGATACTTTGCGGACAATTATCCAGACAATAATTACAGGCCGTGCAGGGAATAAAGACACTTTCGCGTACTATACGGGCAACTTCGTTGACTGCTTCCCGTTCTTCGGTGGAGAGCAGCTGGAAGTTATCGCCGAGAGTTTCGATATTTTCCTCCAGTTGTTTGTAGGTGCTCATACCGCTGAGCACATATTTAACTCCAGGCAGAGATGCGCAAAAACGCAGTGCCCACGAGGCCATAGAGGCTGTGGGGTCGAGATCGCGGAAAATCCGCTCCGCCGCGGCTGGCAGACGGGCTAGCGAACCGCCTTTGATCGGTTCCATAATCATTATTTTGCGGTTGTGGCGGATTGCGGTCTCGTAGCAAAGCCGCGACTGGATATCCGGGTTTTCCCAGTCCAGATAATTAATCTGCAACTGCACATACTCGAATTCGGGATGCTCCGTCAGGATGCGATTGAGCACTTCCGCCGTGTCGTGGAAAGAAAAGCCCAACGTACGGATTCTGCCCTCCGCTTTCTTCCGGGCAATAAAGTCAAAGATATTGTGTTGTTCGCAAGCCTCATAGCGGCGCTGCGACATGGCGTGGAGCCAGTAATAATCAAAGTAATCGACGCCGCAACGCTCCAGCTGCTCGTCGAAAAAACGCCTAACATCGGCGGTTTCATTCACCAGATGGACCGGCAATTTGTCGGTTATCGTGAAAGCGGAACGAGAATAACGCCGGACGACAGCCTCGCGTAGTGCGACTTCGCTTTGCCCTCCGTGATAGAAGTAGGCCGTATCGAAATGGGTGAATCCGGCCGCCAAAAAGCGGTCGGCCATTCTTTTAAAAGCCTCGAGATCAACATTGGCATAATCATCCGGTGCTGCCAAGGGGAGACGCATGAGTCCGAAAGCAAGCTTTTTCATAGCAGTACCTCCCAAATGTTTCAGAAACTGTCTTACATTGTAAAGGTTTAGGAATCACATATGCAAATACGCCCCGCATTAGGCACTTCGTGTAAACTGAATAACACTAACTAACCTGAACTAACCATTTGACTTTGAACCATTTGACCCGTAGTGCCTCAAGTCAAATTGAGCGCGGATTGAGCGCGGAGGGAGGCGCGGAAGGCAACTTGTGACCTTGACTTTAGCTTTCATTTTAGTTACGATATTTTCGCGTGAGTGCGATGATTTTGTATGAGGTAAGTGTATAAGAATGGCATTATTTGAGGTAAAAAAGCTGGATCGGGAAATCTACCGAAATGAGCTGGAGACCTTTTTACCGGACAGGATGATAGATGTCCACACGCACGTGTGGTTGAGTCATCTGCGTCGCCGGACCAAGCCTATTCAGCGCAAGGTGATCTGGCCTTCGCTGGTAGCCAAAGACAACAGTCTGGAAGATTTACAGGAGACCTACCGCCTAATGTTTCCGGGCAAGGACGTTACTCCCCTGATATTCGCCAGCACAGAGCGGGAAACCATTCAAGCCTGCAATGAATACGTCCGTGAGGCGGCTAAAAAGAGCGGCTTTCCAGCTTTATATTATGCACGCCCTGAGCAAACTGCGGCTGAATTGGAGCGGGAGATTCTGGGAAATGGCTATGTCGGTATAAAGTCCTATTTGGACCTGGCGCCGATGTATATTCCGGAGGCTGAGGTGAGAATTTTTGACTTTTTCC
>JAAZJE010000080.1 GCA_012800515.1 Clostridiaceae bacterium | reverse complement strand
GGACCGTTGTCGATGCCGGCGCGGTCCCTCTAGTTGCAAACTTGCCGAAAGACTCGCGCTGTAGGAAGCGCTAACAGACATTTTCGGGGGTTGGCGGGGCGGTTTTCGGCAACTTTGCAGTTTGCGTCCCCCAGCGGACCGTTGTCGATGCCGGCGCGGTTCCCATAGTTGCAAACTTGCCGAAAGACTCGCGCTGTAGGAGACACTAACAGACATTTTCGGGGGCCGGCGGAGCGCTTTTCGGCAACTTTGCAGTTTGCGTCCCACAGCTTAACAACGATAAATGTGCGTTATAATAGCGTGCGGGAGGAGGGTATTGGCAAAGCAGGCAGTGCGCCACATAACGAAAGACAAGTGTCGGTTGTAATTATTGAAAACTTGGCCAAGGACTATTTCGGCAGGCCCGTTCTGCGCAACATTAACCTGACCCTGAACGCCGGGGAAAGGCTGGCAGTGATTGGTGATAACGGCAGCGGGAAAACCACTCTCCTGCGCCTGATTGCCGGCCTGGAGACACCCTCCGCCGGTAGTTGCGCGGTTGCCGGTGGCGTAATTGTCGGCTATCTTCCCCAAGACATCTCAAATGTCTCACGCGAACTCGGCGATCCGCGGATCACCGCTATCGAGCATCGTCTGCGAGAACTTGAACAGCTGATGGCGCACGCCACCCCGTGCGGCACAAACGACCCGATCGCCATTACCCCCGGCACAAACGCAAGCCGAGCCGCCGCCTCCGACCTCAACACCGTGCTCGCGGAATACGACCGCGTCCTCGCCCGCTACGAACAGCTCGGCGGCTACGATTATGCCGCCCGTCTCAGCGCCACCCTCAACGGCCTCGGTCTCGACCCGGCTCTGGTCAGCGACAGCGGCAGCGCCCTGTCCGGCGGCGAACTGATGCGGCTCGGCCTGGCCCGCCTCATCCTGCAGCACCCCAACCTGCTGCTTCTCGACGAGCCGACCAACCACCTCGATCTGCCCACCCTGCAGTGGCTGGAGAACCACCTCGCCGCCTACAAAGGCAGCGTCATCATCGTCTCGCACGACCGCTGGTTCATCGACCGCATCGCCACCCGCGTCGCCCACCTGCACGACGCCGGCATCGACACGTACCCCGGCAACTATTCCGACTTCCGCCGCCAATACGAAGAGCGCCGCGCCCTCGTCGCCCAAACCGCCGCCAATCTCGAGGAGGAGATCGCCCGCCAAAAGGACGTGCGTCAGACTTTCCTTTCGCATCGCAATATCAGCGGCTACCACGCCCGCGACCGTCTCGTCGGCAAGCTGGAGGATCGGCTACGTGCGTTCCGCGCCGCCAACCCCGACAGCCACAAGAATGTGAGTTTTCGTTTTCTGCCGCCGCCGAGCAATATCGAAGCCAAGGCCGAACTGCTCGGCTTTCGCAATCTCAGCAAAGCTTTCGGTCCGCGTCTGCTCTTCTCGGAGGTCAATTGCAGTCTGTTCCCCGGCGAGCGGGCGGCGCTGGTCGGCGACAACGGCACCGGCAAAACGACACTTTTCCGCATAATTCAGGGCACGGTGGCGCCGGACAACGGCACGATCAGCATCGCCGGCGGGTTGACGCTGGGCCTGCTGGAACAACACGTCTCTTTTGCCGATGAATCGGCAACCTGTCTGGAAACCATGCTGAGCGTCGGCGACCTGACCGAGCAGACCGCACGTGCTACTCTGGCACAACTCGGATTCGACGCCATCGAAATCCGCAAGGCAGTCAACGTACTCTCCGGCGGCGAGCGCTCGCGCCTGCGCCTGGCGCTCCTGATTCAGTCCCGCCCCGACATCCTTCTCCTCGACGAGCCGACCAACCACCTCGACATCCGCTCCCTGCAAATTCTCGAATCAGCATTGAGTACCTACGCCGGCGCGATGATCGTCATCTCGCACGACCGCTATTTCATCAATCGTCTCGGCGGCAAAATCTGGGAGCTCCACAACCACACCCTGCTCAACCACCATGATTTCGACTATTGGATGCGCGCCGTCGAACGCCGCCAGCGGACAACGATAACCTCGCCGACCGTAACCGCGCGACCGGCGACTGCATTTTCCGCACTTTCGCCAACGCACGCGGCAGATCCGCAACCGGTGCGCGCCGCGGGCACAATTGGCAATTCCGCCACAACCGCCGGCAAAGCTGATCGTTCTGCCACAGCTACCTGCATTTCCGCCACAGCCACCGGCACAACTTGTAATTCCGCCGCACCTGCCGCCGATTCCGCAATTAATGCGCAATCGCTATCGGAAACCGCAAAACCAACATCGCCGCCAACCACACCACCTCCACCGCCGACGGCACCGCTCAACCCGGCGCAGAGACGAGCGCTGAACGCCCGGCTTCGTCGCGAACAGCGTGAATGTTTGGATAGATTGGTCGAACTGGAGGCCGCACAGCAACACTTCGAGGTAGGCATCGACGCCGATACCACCCCCGACGAATATCACAAATATGCCGAATTGTTGGCGGAAATAGAAAGGCTGCAGGAGAACTATGTCCGCTTGGACGACGCTCTGGCCGCAGCCGGCGATGAATAGACAGTCGCTTTACGGCTTAAATAGCCGGCGAAGGTAATCGCTTTACGGTTTTTCGATCATCCGCACCTTATCCATGGTGGTGGCGGAGTTTGGGAGCTTGGCGATCGCGTCGACGACGTCGAGCCCGGAGATGACCCGCCCGAAAGAAGCATACAGCCCGTCCAGGGAATGCGTTATCGAGGCACTGGTCTCCAGCACGATAAAGAACTGCGAGCCGCCCGAGTTGTAATCATTCGCCCGCGCCATCGAAATGACACCGCGCTCGTGTTTGATGTTATTTTGAATTCCGTTGGCAGCGAACTCGCCCCGGATCTGGTAGCCGGGTCCGCCGGTTCCCTTGCCAAGCGGACAGCCGCCCTGAATCACAAAGCCCGGCTCGATACGGTGGAACTTGATCCCGTCATAGAAACCTTTTTCGACCAAGTCGACAAAATTCTGCACCGTGATCGGCGCCTGGCTCGGATCGAGCTCGACCACGATCTTGCCGCCGGCAAAGCCGGACGAGGCCCGCATTTTAATCTCCGCATAATACTTCATATCTTTATTTATTTCCCCTACCTTTATTGTTTTTGGTTCTTCTCCGTCGCCTCCTGATGAGCCCTTCGCACAGCCGTTCATCATCAGGGCAACCGCCAAAAGCAACAGCAACACCGTCGTTCCGAATTTTCCTGTGTTTTTCATCATCTTTTGTCCTCAACTATATTTACGTTCCCTCGCCGGAACTCCGGCGGCAGGGCATTGCATCTAACTTCCGACGCCTAGTGCCCGGCACCTAACGGAGCGGCAAACCCGGCCAATCCAAAGTGGCAAAGTAATCGGCCGAAGTCTCGGCGCGGCGAATCAACTGCAGCGAACCGTCTTCGCGCAAAAGCAGCTCGGCCGACCGCAGACGACCGTTGTAATTATAGCCCATCGCAAAGCCGTGCGCCCCGGTGTCGTGTATCACCAACAGGTCTCCGGGCACAATCTGCGGCAATTCACGATTAATTGCGAATTTGTCGTTGTTTTCGCAGAGCCCGCCGGTCACGTCATACACATGATCCAACGGCGCGTCTTCCTTGCCCAACACCGTAATATGGTGATAGGCGCCGTACATTGCCGGTCGCATCAGGTTCGCGGCACAGGCGTCGACTCCGACGTACTCCTTGTGAATATGCTTCAGGTGCAGAACGCGGGTCAACAGACAGCCGTAAGGTGCGAGCATATAACGCCCCAGTTCGGTATTCAGCGCGACTTCGCCGAAGCCGGCAGCTCCCAGTATCGACTCAAAAGCCGCTTGAACTTCCCGGCCGACCTTGAATATATCGACTTCTTCCTGCTCGGGGCGGTATGGAATCCCTATCCCTCCGGACAGGTTGATAAAGCTGATTTCGACGCCCGTCTCCTCGCGAACTTGGATCGCCGTGCGGCAGAGCAGCTCCGCCAGGGCGGGGTAGTACTCGTCGCTGGTCGAGTTACTAACCAGGAAGGAGTGAATGCCGAACTCTTCGGCGCCGAGTTCCTTCAGCTTGCGATAGCCGTCAATCAGCTGCTCGAGCGTAAAACCGTACTTCGCCTCGCCCGGATTGTCCATGATCTCGTTGCCGATCACGAAATGGCCGCCCGGATTGAAGCGGCAGGAAATGCGCTTGGGGATCCGTCCCAGCGTTGCGGCGAGGAAGTCTATGTGGGTGTAATCGTCGAGGTTTATTGTGGCTCCGAGCTCGGCCGCCAAAAGATAGTCCTCGGCCGGCGTTACATTCGAGGAGAACATAATGTCTTCGCCCCTAAAGCCGACCGCCGCCGCCATCTGCAGCTCAGTATAGGACGAGCAGTCAACACCGCAGCCTTCTTCTTTGAGAAGATTCAAAATGTAGGGATTCGGGGTGGCTTTGACCGCGAAATATTCTTTAAAGCCCTTGTTCCATGCCATAGCCTCATGGAGACGCCGCGCATTGGCCCGAATGCCGGCTTCGTCATAAACATGAATCGGCGTGGGGAACTCCGCCGCGATGCTCTCGGCGGTGGCGAGGTCCAAGAAAGGACGACGAACATTCACCTTCTTTTTTATCATTGTTATTCTCCGTATATTGTCTTCCAAAGCAGGCGGTTATTGGTATAGAGATCTATCTTAATTACACCTCCGTGACTGCCGGCTACAACATTTTCGAATGTGCCCTTGGCGGGGATTTGCAGCTCGGTCACCGGGTATTTGACGATCGCGGGGAGCTGAGCGGCAAAGTCCAGAACATCGCCGCGCGAAAGATTTGTTGTCAGGTACGGCAGCACCGCGTTAACCGTATTGTGCAACGTACCGATATCGGCTGATCTGAACTTAGCCAAAATCGCATTAAGAACATTGCGCTGCCGCTGGGTGCGGCCGAAGTCCGAACCTATTTTGCGGATACGCGAATAGCCGACCGCCTGAAGTCCGTTGAGATTCACCTTGCCGGAGTCTTTCAGCCAGTAAGCGTCGGCGGCGCGACCTTCCAAGTTGTTCATTTCGCGGACCGAAAAATTGACATACTCGACTTCTTCCGGCTTCACGTCAATTGTTACACCGCCCAGGGCATCGACAATGTCACGGAATGAGAAAAAGTCGACCATCATGAACTTCTGCACATCGACCCGGAAATTGTTACGGATCGTCTCCAGAAGAAGTGGCGGCCCGCCGAATGCATTGGCGGCATTGAGACGATTTGGCTTGTAACCACCCGGGATATTGACGTAAATGTCACGTAGCAACGAGCTCATAGTCAGCTTCCCGTTACGGGAATCGATGGAAAGCAGAATCATCACATCTGAGCGGGCGGAGTAGCCGGGTTGACGCGTGTCGCTACCGATCAGAAGAATATTTTTCACCGAAGAGCTTGAACGAAGCTGATCTTGCGGGAACGGCGCGGCTATTTGAGGCGCCGGTGCCTCCGTTGCTCCGGGATCGGTGGGATTTTCAGGACCTTCGTCGCCGGTGCCGCTCGGCTCCGTCTCGTCTGTTTCGGTCGGATAATCGACATCCGGATCGGTGAGCTTGTCGGCTTCACTGGGATCCATCCGTATCCACGTATAATCGCTATCAACAAAATTGATTTTATTCAACATTGAATTGATATACAGCGCCACGGTCAAAAATAACACCAGAACCAGTGTCACCAGCGACCACAGCAGAGTGCGCAACTTCAGCGAGCGGCGGCGAGCACGCGCATTCACGGTCGTTCCCGGCAGCGGGTTACGCGGCACTACTTTCCGCCGTGCATTTCTGCGACGCGGTTCGCCATTACGAATTTCGGTGTTTTCTTCTGCGCCCGTTTGCCCGGTGCGGCGCTCGGAACGCTTTTGCTCAGCACCGGCCGGCGCCCCATCTTCCGGTGACTTCCGTTCATTGGACTTAGTAAAATCATTATACGCACACACAGCTGTTCTCCAACACTTTTACATCAAATGCCGCCCGGCAGTCAAACAAAAGCAAACCCTCGACGACCGCGCGGCAATCCGAAGTTCCCCTCAGCTGTTGCACTTTATCACAAATCTCTCTCTCAGTACAGACCAACCGCCTCCGCTGCTCGCCAATGGCTGTCTTTCGCGCTCCGCAGACGATGTGCGGGACGATGTGCAGACGATGTGTGGGCTCTTGAACGGCAAGGTGATTTGCGGTAATCTTAGCAAATGTGCTTTCGGCGTGCAGAGGCGTCACAGAGGCACCGAACGGAGGAGTAAGCTAAACGTAATGCGAAAGTTAAGTAAGTATATGAATGGCTACTGGCTGTTTGCCATTCTGTGCCCCATCATGATGATTCTGGAGGTCATTGCGGACGTCACTATCCCGCGCTTGATGGGCGACACGATCAACCGCGGCGTTCTCGAAGGTGCCATTAGTGTCGTCAACCGCAACGGTTGGATAATGATGGCTGCCGCTGCGTTCGGTATGTTTATGGGTTCTGTCAGCACGTGGTTCGGGGCCAAGGCCAGTCAGGGCTTCGGAAAGAACCTGCGCACCGCCGTCTTTGCCAAAATTCAGCAGTTCTCCTTCGCCAATCTCGATGAACTTTCCATTCCCTCGCTCATCACCCGCATCACCAACGACGTCAACAGACTCTCCATGACCTCGCAGATGCTTATGCGTATGGCTGTCCGCGCTCCGGTGATGTTCATAATGGCCGTCATCATGGCGCTGAGCATCAACGCGCAACTCTCCCTCATCTTTGCCGTGGCCGCCCCGGTGCTCTT
>JAAZJE010000079.1 GCA_012800515.1 Clostridiaceae bacterium | reverse complement strand
GTAGCGGGGCGGCGGATTTCGGCACGCGGCGCTTTAATTATCGTTCACTACTGACCCAGCCGCGGGTTCAGGAGCGCCCTCTAGCCGGCAAAGGCGGTTCCGTGCGTAGTCTCATGCTCTACCAAACAACCAATATCGGTAGTGCCCGGAGCAACGATATCCGCCTGGATAGAAAAGTATCGAACCGTCGCCAGGCTGTGATCTACCGCTTTGACGGAGACTGGTTTATCCGTCCGAGCGGAAGACGGGCGGTCACATACCTGAATGAAGAAAAAGTTACCAAACCGACACCGCTCGAGCACATGGACGTCATCAATGTCGGCGGTTGGTATTTTACGTTCATTGACGAAGCTGCGGCGGCCTATTCCGCGGGCGTAGATTATGACCCGCTGGCCGTTTCGACCGAAGTATTGCGCCAGAGTTGGGAGCGTCAGAGTCAGGACGCGCCTTTGTTGCGCGACGACGATTCAGACCGGGCCGGATATGAGGTCGGTCTGGATTCCGGTCTGCGTCATCAGCGCTATTATCCGGGGTTATGGCTCCTCAGCAATCTCTGGTACTTCCTTTGTTGCGGCATGGCCTATCTGCTTTTGCCCTGGCGGAGTCATGTGGAACAGGAGCCACTATTTATAGGCGCCGTCGCCTTTGCCATTGCCATGAATGCGGTTTATCTCCTCTTGCCGCTTTTCTTGAGGGATTTTGACACTCTCCTGATTTCGGTTATTTATGTTTTGGCGGCAACGGGTCTTCTAATCCAATTCCGCCTGATTTTCTTGAGCCAGCCGCTCTGGCTCGAGGCGATCAAGGCCGGAAATATAGAGGAAGTACGGCGGATCAATGAGGCTTATGTACAGGAGTTTATGTTGCAACTCCGGGTTGCCGTGATTATGACGGCAGCATTTATTCCTGTAGCGACCCTCTCGGCGCGAACCAGACTGTTGGAATTTTTTGCCTACGTTTGCATGGTACTGACCCCGTTGCTTTACATAATCACCTTAATTTGGGGTACGGGTGATGCCGCTTTCGGGGCACGCCTCTGGCTACGGATCGGTGGACAGACGATTCAGCTGACCGAAGTTGCCAAGCTCACTTATCTGCTGGTGCTGGCCTCGTTCTTTAAAGTGCGGCCGCCGCTGAAGACACAGCTACTGTTTGCGGGCTGGGCTTTGGCGGTTTTCTTTATGATTATGATGTTACCGGATATGGGTTCGTTGATGATTCTGTTGCCGTTGACGATCGTAGTCTTTGTCGTGATGACCTCGGAGTATCTCAAGGCGTTCGTAGTGCTGGGCATGTCGGCGCTCGCGGGTGCGGCGGCCTGGTCGCTCTTCCCGCATGTGCGCGCACGTCTGCATGGCTGGACGACAATATGGAGCGAGGTTAATACGAGCAACCGCCAGATTATCCTCGCGCTCCAGGCGATCGGGCGCGGCCGACTGACCGGTCGCGGTATCGGAAACGGCAATCCGCGCAGTATTCCGATCGTCGAGTCGGACATGGTATTCGCCGCCATTGCCGAAGAATTGGGACTGATCGTCGGACTCTGTATTGTGGTTCTGTTCTTTGTGTTTTGGTTGCGGGGCAGCACGACCTCGGTATTGGCGCCGGACGGCTTCTCATCCGCCCTGGCGCTAGGACTCGGCAGCCTTCTTTTCATAGAGGCGGTGGTGGTAATTGCCGGAACGGCCGGCTTGATACCGCTGACCGGCGCGACTTTGCCGTTTATAGCGCGGGGAAACAGTTCACTGACGGTCAAATTTATTATGGCGGGGATTTTACTCGGTCTGCCGGCACGCAAACGAATGTTGGTGGGGGTCAGACTTTGAGGAAATTGATTCGCAATATGAACTTTATGGCCGTGCTTTTTGTGCTGATTACGGCATTGGTGCTGTTCGGATTGGTTTGGCAACAGCAGCGCAGTCACCGCGATCTGCAGGCGCGGGTGGGTGTTCCCCGTACACAGATGGCGCAGCGTTTCACCAACGCCGGATCGATTTTTACGATGGACGGCAAGGAATTGGCTACATCGCAGACAGGTAGCCGCGAGTATTCGGCGGATGTGGCCCTGTCCAAGGCGACTTTGCACATTGTCGGAGTCTATTCCGGCGTGATGCGCAATACTATTGAGGTTGCATACGAGGATGTCCTGCTTGGGCAGACGCGCAGTTCGCTGGATCAGATTCTACTGGATGTAACCGGGAAAGGGCTGCGCGGGGATGATATTATTTTGACGATCGACAGTGAGTTGAGTAAGAAAGCTCTTTCTCTGCTGGGAGATCGCAAGGGCGCAATTGTTGTCCTGAATTATCGAACCGGAGACGTATTGGCCGCGGTCAGCACTCCGACGCTGACGCCCGAGGAGGCGTTGCGTTTCCGCGATGTGCCGGAGAGTTCGCTATTTAATCGCGTGTTGAACAGCCAATATGCGCCCGGTTCGTCCTTTAAGTTGTTGACTGCAACGGCCTGGCTGGATTCGCCGCTCTTTAATGAGGATCTTAATCTGGTTTGCGAAGGAAACGTGCCTCTTTCCCTAAACGGAGCCGTCGAACGGAGTGCCGATGATGCGCACGGTGAATTGGGATTGAAGCGCGCCCTGCAGGTGTCCTGCAATGTTTTCTTCGGCGAACTGGGCGTCAAGATGGGCTATTACAGATTGCTCAAGACGGCCGAGAGCTTCGGCTACGGTCAAACCATTACGTTGGACAGATTACGGGTGGCCAAGTCAAAATTCAGCCTGCCGAACGGGTCGATCGATCGCGGTCTTTTGTCGTGGCTCAGCATCGGCCAGCCGGCCGGTGAAAGTCACAATGAGCTCAGTGCCCTGCAGATGGCACTACAGGTCGGCGGTTTGGCCAACGGCGGTAAAATCATGGAGCCGCACATTATTCGTTACTTCCACAATCCGCTCGGCACGATCTACGGCGAACCGGAGCGACGCGTTCTCAGTGTCGCGACATCCGGGAGCATAGCCGATCAAGTTGCCAATCTGGCGGCTTCGACGATCACGCACGGGACGGGTCAGAGTGCGGGGGTTGCCAGCCACACGGTCTGCGGCAAGACCGGCACGGTTCAGGTCGCCGGGCAGGCAAAGACCAACGCGATATTTACCGGTTTCCTGGCTGAGGACTCGACGCCCTTTGCCCTGGCCGTTGTTGTCGAAGATGTCGGTACGGGTGCGGAGTATGCCGCTCCGCTGGCACGCCGCCTGTTCATGCATATGTTAGGGTTGGAATACTAAGTAGGGTGCGCATGACCGGTTATAAGGAAACGGCGGAATTTCTGCTTCAAAGGTTAAACAAGCGTCCGGATATTGCCCTGATCCTGGGTTCCGGTCTGGGTGAGGTCGCCGCGATTCTCGACGATCCGACGATAATTCCCTACGATGAGGTTCCCGGTTTCCCCCGCTCGACGGTTGTCGGACATCGGGGACGTCTGCTCGCCGGGGAGGTCGGACAACACACCGTCTGGATCATGCAGGGGCGTTTTCACTATTACGAAGGCTACGACATGGCGCAGCTGGCTCTGCCGATCCGCACCTTAATTTACGCCGGGATAAAGCTCATAGTGCTGACCAACGCGGCCGGGGCTTTGCGTCCGGAACGCCAGCGAATCGGTGACCTGATGTTGATCCGGGATCAATTGTGTCTGTTTGCGCCGTCGGTCCTGCGCGGTCCGAATATAGACGAGCTGGGTCCGCGTTTTGTGGACTTGAGTGATTTGTATCCGCGAAAATATCGGGAGATCTGCCGCCGCGCGGCGGTCGAGTCCGGCTTGAGCACCGTCCCGGAAGAGGGTGTCTACGCCTACCTGCCGGGACCGCATTTCGAGACGCCGGCGGATATTAAAGCCCTGCAAATTCTCGGAGCCGACGCAGTCGGCATGTCAACCGTGCCGGAGGCGATTCTGGCCGCACACGGCGGCG
>JAAZJE010000078.1 GCA_012800515.1 Clostridiaceae bacterium | reverse complement strand
CCACGGCGACACCGGGCGGTACTCTGACACCCGATGCGATTATCGATCTGGTTAAGTTGAATGAATATCCGGCGTTGGCGATTACGGACCGATATACGTTGCGGGGATATCTCGCCACGGAGCGGGCGTTGCGCGAACGGATGAGGGAGGAACCGAACGGATTTACTTTGATTCCGGGAATGGAGTTGCGTTTGCGCGATGTGGCCGGAGCGGTGATTTTGGCTCCGGATCCGGCGAGTTTTGAGGCGGCGGCGCGTCCGGAGCGCTTTGTGGGCTTTGACTGGGAGACGACGGGTCTCGATCCGCAGGCGGATCGTCCGATCGAGGTCGGAGCGGTGCGCTTTGAGCGTCAGCCGGACGGCAGTTATTTGCCGACGGAACGTTATGAGGCCTTTATCGATCCCGAACGACCGCTACCCGCGGAAGTGACCGGTCTGACCGGGATATCGCAAATAATGATTGATGAATGGGGCAGGCCGGAGCGCGAGGTATTGGAGGAGTTGGTGGATTTCATCGGTTCCGATCCGCTCTGCGCGCATAATGCGCCTTTTGATCTGGCTTTTCTCCAGGCGGCGCTGTTCCGCCATCGTGACGCGGCGAAATTCCGCAATTTCCGTCCGACTTTCGTCGATACGCTGTCGCTTTCGCGTCTGCTGGTCAGACAGGACGAATATAATTTGGCGGCAATGGCAAAGCTGATGGGGATCGAACTGCACAGTCACCACAGAGCGGCGGATGACGCGCGGGCGACCGGTGAAATTCTGGCACAGGTTTTGTACAATCTCCCCCATGCCGATATGCGCGGTTTTACCAGAAAGCCGTTGTCCGAAGAAAACAGTGCGGTCAGAGCGCATTTCGCGGCTCGGCCGACGGAGTATCTGGTCACGGCTTTGGCGCTGAACGAACAGGGCTGGCAACAGCTTGGCGATTTGACGGTGGTTGTTGCGCTCTGTGGCGGGAAAAGTCTGTCGCGACCGATTTTCAACTGGTATCGCAGCGGTTTGGTGCTGGGACGGGCGGCGCGAGCCGGGGAAGGAGAAGCGGCTTTGGAACGCTATTCCGCGGATCTGACCGATTTTGTCGCGACCGAAGAGCAGACCCAACTCATGCCGCCGCGCTCACTTTTCCATATTCTGCGAGCGTACGACTATTATGAATTAGACCCCGGCGCGACGACCGCGGGAACCCTGCTTCGCCTGAGCGGACGCTATCGCAAGCCGCTTTGTCTGACAACGCGTCCTTTGACAGCCGAACCGGATGAGGCGGCTTTTCTGGCGGCTGTTTGGGACGGTTATCCCGAAGCATATCAATATGCGGCCGGGCGGGCATTTTACTCAACGACCGATGAAGTTTTCTATGGGGAAAGCAATATCGACAGTGTTCAGCTGCTTGACGCCGCGGTGTACGGGCCGCGCGAATTGCTGAGTAAATATGTTCCGTGGGAATCCCGGGAGACGACGCAAACGGAGGTGGGCGCGTGTTAGCAAAGGTTGTTTTGCGTAACGCGACGTTCGGCTTCGATAAGATTTACACTTATCTCGTGCCGAATGAATTGTCCGCCGCCGTACAGCCCGGATTACGCGTTACGGTGCCGTTCGGCGCCGGCAACAGGCTTCGTGAGGGCTTTGTATTGGAGACAACGGATGCGGAGGCGCCGGATCCGGGCTATACGCTGAAAGAGATTGACACCGTCTGCGACCCCGTGCCGGTCCTAAAACCCGATCAGTTGCGTTTGGCACAGCAGATGAAGCTGCGCTACGTTGCCACCTGGGGCGAGATTATACGCAGTATGTTGCCGCCGGGACTGACGTCGACTGCCGATAAGGGAGAGGGAATGCGCCCGCGCCGCGAGCGAACCGTTCGCCTGGTCGATCCCGAAGCGGCGACGGAGTTGCTGGAGAGTGAAGAACTCCGCTTTATCCAGCAAATCAGGGTGCTGGAGCTTCTTCTGGAGTACGGAGAGGTAACCGTTGCCGAGTGCCGGACTCTTTGTCAAATCAGCCCCAGCCCGCTCAATACCTTGGCTAAGAACGGAGTTATCGTCTATGACTGGCGCGAGTCGGAAGCGGAGGATATCAGCGCAAAGGCCGTGACGGAATTGGCGCCGCATAATATAGAAAATTTGCCGTTGACCGATGATCAGGATACGGTGATGAATGCTCTGCTCTCGGCCTTTGATGCGCCTGATGCCGATGCCCGGCGGTTGCGGGAGTTTCTTTTGCACGGCGTGACCGGTAGCGGGAAGACGGAAGTGTATTTGCGCCTGGCTCGTCAGGTCCTGGCCGCCGGACGCGGGGTAATTATTCTCGTGCCGGAGATTTCGCTGACGCCGCAGATGGTGGCGCGGATTATCCAGCGTTTCGGCAACGAAGTAGCGGTGCAGCACAGTATGTTGACCGCCCGCCAACGCTTTGATCAATGGCTGAGGATTCTGCGCGGCGAAGTTCGACTCGTTGTCGGCGCCCGCTCGGCGGTCTTCAGTCCGGTGGATAATTTAGGACTTATTGTCATTGATGAAGAACAGGAGTCGGCCTATATTTCCGAACGTCGTCCCTGTTACGACGCCCGCACGGTGGGACGCCTACGCTGTGTGAATTCCGGAGCTTTGTTGTTGCTCGGCTCGGCGACGCCTTCCGTGGAATCTTATTACCGGACGGAGACGGGGCGGGCCCGCCTGCTGGAATTAAGCTCCCGGCCCGGCGGGGCGCACCTGCCCCGAGTCGAGATTGCCGACATGCGCAAAGAAGATCGTCCGGGGGCAAGCGGCCTGATCAGCAGAAGTCTGTACGAACTGTTGGCGAAAACCTTGGAACAGGGGCGACAGTCGGTGGTTCTGCTCAATCGCCGCGGCTATTCGTCGGCGGTGGTTTGTCGCGACTGCGGCGCCGGAATTAAGTGCCCGGCCTGTTCGGTCAATATGCGCTGGCATGCCGCTGGGCGCCGACTGATGTGCCACTATTGCGGCCGCATAGCCTCTCTGCCCTCGCATTGTCCGGTTTGCGGTTCACCGCATATTCAGGCCGTCGGCTGCGGTACGCAGCAGGCGGTGAGCGCAATTGCCGAACTACTGCCGACGGCGAGAATACTGCGTATGGATCAGGATGCGGTGCGCGACGAAGGTCGCGGCGGACATGCGGAATTACTGCGCCGTTTTGCCGCCGGAGAGGCGGATATTCTGGTTGGTACGCAGATGATCGCTCGGGGACACGACTTTCCCGATGTCGCGGCGGTGGGAGTGCTAATGGCAGATCTGACGCTGAACCAGCCGGACTACCGCGCGCATGAGGAGGCCTTCCGTCTTTTTACCCAGGCCGCCGGTCGCGCCGGACGCTCAACCGCGGGTGAGGCCGGAGTCGGGCGGGTGATTATTCAGGCTTTTGACGCGGATAATCTCACTTTGCGGGCGGCCCTGCGCCATGATTATTCCGCTTTCTACACTAATGAACTTGCCTTTCGCAGTTATGCCGGCTATCCTCCGTTTAAGGTGCTGGCCTCCGTCCGGATAACCGGACATAACGAGCGTACGGTGATCGCGCGGACACGGTTTTTGCGCGAAAAAGCGATAAAGTTGGGGGAGCAGATCTGCCCCGACAGCAAAATAGCTTTCAGCGGTGCGGCGCGTAGCGGGATTTGGCAACTCAGCCGCCGCTACCGTTGGCAATTCATGCTGACAGGTGATGACTTGGCGGAAATTACAGCCATCCTGCAAAGCTTAGCTTTATTACCACTACGGAAAAATGAAAAAGGTATCACTCAGAGCTTTGAGGTTGATCCGGCCTAATGCCGATCTGACGGCTTCGAGTCGAGTCCCGTGATTAAGTAGTTGATTTAATATATAATCTGCCGGAGAAGGTAAATTATGGCGATAAGAAAAGTACAAGAAGATCCGCATCCGGCTCTGCGCGCCAAGGCCAAGCCGATTAAGGTGATTAATGAGAGGGTACGACGGCAGGCCGCCGATTTGGCCGACACGCTGGAATCGATCGATATCGGCATCGGTCTGGCGGCGAACCAGGTCGGCCTGTTGTGGCGTATGTTTGTTGTACGGTTACCGGAGGATGAGCGGGCAACGATATTTATCAATCCGGAAATTACGGAGCGCGAAGGTATACAAGAATCAAATGAGGGTTGTCTGAGCTGCCCGGGGCGTAACGGCATTGTTGAGCGTCCGCAGAGCGTGACGATTCGGGCACAGGACATAGGTGGCAATGAGTTTACTCTCAAAGCCGAAGGATTGCGCGCCGCCTGCATATGTCACGAATATGATCATCTCGACGGTATTCTGTTCTACGACCGCGTCACAACGGAGTAGCGTATGCCGCTGAGAATTATCTTCATGGGTACACCGGAATTCGCCCGTCCGACGCTTGAGTTTTTGGTTTCGGCCGGACATAAGCCCGAACTGGTGGTTTGCCAGCCGGATCGTCCGCAGGGACGTCGCCGGGAAGTGATTCCTTCTCCGGTCAAGGCGACCTGCACGGATTTGCATTTGCCTGTGCTTCAGCCGGAACGGGTGCGTTGCCGGGCATTTTACGACGAATTGGCGACAATTGATCCGGATTTGATTATTACCGCCGCCTACGGACGTATTTTAAGCAGAGAAGTTTTGGCTCTGCCTAAATTGGGATGCATTAATCTGCACCCTTCGCTCCTGCCGAGATACCGCGGGGCGGCGCCGGTTCAGCACAGTATTATCAACGGTGATACCGAAACAGGAGTCAGTGTTTTGTTTATGACCGACGAGGTCGATGCCGGCGATATCCTGGCGCAAAAACGCGTATCCCTGCCTGAGGATATCACGGCCGGAGAGTTGCTAAATGATTTGGCGGTCTTGGGTGCCCGAATGGTATTGGAAGTTGTCGAAGCCATAGCGGCCGGACACGCTCAGGCATATCCGCAGGATCCGGCTCTGGTCACCTACGCGCCTCCTTTGACGAGCAGTAGCGGGCATATAGACTGGACCCGTTCGTCAATCGAGATTCATAATCTGATTCGCGGCACACAGCCCTGGCCGGAAGCCGTGACCGAATTCAACGGTAAAAGAGTGATTATAAAGTCCGCCGCTGTAGCTGATTCCAAGAATAAGTACGGTAGACCGGGTGAAGTTGTTTTTCGGAGTAAGCGTCGTCTGCTGGTTGCCTGCGGGCAGGGACTGCTGGAAGTATTCACTCTCCAGACGGCCGGCGGGCGTCCCTTATCCGCTTCTGAAACGGCGCATAACTATCGCGGCGGAACTTTCACGGTTCGGGTGAACTGATTCATGTCGCGGAGATTTCGTTTTGAGGCGCCCACCGACGGCCGTTCCATGGCGGCACAGGTTCTGCATAATTTAATCGAGACGGCACCCAATTCGGATTTATCCGAGCTGATACGGCAGGCGAGCGAGGGACTCGATCGTCGTGAGATCAGCCTCGGACTGGCAATAATTTACGGGACACTGACATATATCTATCCGATTGAATATGTGATTGCTCAATTAAGTAGTCGCCCGTTCGAAGAACTGACACCTTTTTTGCGCACGGTTCTCCGCCTCTCATTCTGGCAACTCATTTATGCCGATCGTCTGCCCGCATCGGCGGTGGTTAACGAAGCCGGCAAGCTGCTCCATCGCTACACACATCGGGGGAATGTCAATTATGCCAACGCAATACTGCGCGCCTATTTGCGCCGGCCGGTTGAGATTCCGGCGGATCGCCCGGATTTGCATTTCAGTATGAGCTCGGATATGACCGATGCCTTTATCGAATGGTACGGCCGTGAAGCCGCGGAAATAATTATGACCGCCTTACTGGAGCGTCCACCCTTGACGGTGCGCGTGAACCGTAGCCAGGCCGAGCCGGAGCAGGTCGAAGCGGATCTGATCGCACAAGGTGCCAAACCGCGTCCGGCGCGGTTCATGCCGGGAGCCTACCATTTAACTTTGAATGAGAGCGGGCTGACCGAGTCGGATTCTTGGCGGCGCGGTTGGATTACTGTACAGGGAGAAGCGGCGCAGTGTGCCGGCTCCATCTGCCGACCGCAACCCGGACAGATTGTACTGGATGCCTGTGCCGCTCCGGGAGGAAAGACGGCGCAGATAATTGAGTCCCTGATCCTCCGGGAAAAGGCGTATATGCCTGAAGGGAGTCGGGTGGTTGCAACGGATTTAAGTGCGCAACGGCTGGTTAAATTAAACGAAACTTTATCGCGTTTGCGCCTGTCCGATTATCCCGGTCTGACGGTCAGAGTCGAAGATGCAGCCGATAAAACAGCCAAGCAGCCGGAGACCTATGATTGGATTATTCTGGACGCTCCCTGCAGCGCACTGGGGCTGATGGCCGGTTCGCCGGACATCCGGCTTAACAAGAGTCGGGAGAGCGCGAACGCGTTATTACCGCTCCAGGCGGATATGCTTGAGGTCGCGGCCTATCAAGTACGCCGCGGGGGGTATATAATCTATTGTACGTGTACGCTCAATCCGGCGGAGAATCAGGAGCAGGTAGCCCGCTTTCTCCTTAGTGATGCAGGAAGCGATTTCAGTACGGTTGATTTGACTGAGTATCTGCCGACCAAGCTGCTTGCGCTGTTGGCGGACGGTCTGCCGGGGAAAGAGACGATCCGGCAAGGGCAACTGACATTTTTGCCGGGATATCACGGCACCGAAGGCTTTTTTATCAGCCTAATGAAAAGAAATTGAGCTAAAAACAGTGGATACCGAAAAAGAAATTCAATCTAAAAAGTCGCCTCGACCGCTGATTTACGATTGGAGTCCGGAGAGTGTTGCCGCTTGGGTAAGTGAGCAAGGCTGGCCGTCCTATGTAGGGAAGCAGCTGCAGGAATGGCTGGGGCGCGGTGTGACCAACGTGGATGAGATGACCAACATTGCCAAGCAACGCCGGCAGATACTGGCGGCGGCATTCAACTTTAACCCGTTCGATGAAATTAAAGTTTTGCGCTCATCTGAAGACAACACAGTAAGAATGACATTACGTCTTTATGACAATAACACTATTGAAGCCGTAGGTATGGTTTATCAAAACAGATTAAGCGTATGTATCTCGACACAGGCCGGCTGTCGAATGGGCTGTCTGTTTTGTGCGTCTACGCAGGCTGGATTTGCCCGCAACCTTACCCACGGCGAAATGCTACAACAGGTATATGCGGTCGGACGGCAGTACGAACAGCCGGTCACCCATGTAGTTTTAATGGGTATAGGTGAGCCTTTCGCCAACTATAACGAGGTAATTCGCCTGTTGAAAACGCTGAACGACCCGCGTTATCTCAATTTGAGCCAGCGCCGCCTGACGGTATCAACTTGCGGCCTTGTGCCTATGATGATAAAATTCGCCCGTG
>JAAZJE010000077.1 GCA_012800515.1 Clostridiaceae bacterium | reverse complement strand
GCAATCGAGTATGCCGTCAAGGTGCTCAAGGTGGAGAATATAGTCGTCTGCGGACACTCTAATTGCGGCGGTTGCGCGGCGCTGATGCATATTCAGGATTATGAGGAGCGGCTACCGTACACATCGGAGTGGATCCGGCAAATTATCCTGCTCCGGGACCGCATAATAGAAAAGTATCCGGAGAAGTCGGAAGAGGAACAGGCGGCGCTTCTCGAAAGGTTGAATGTCGTCCAGCAGATCGACAACCTCATGACCTATGACTTTGTCAGACGAAATGTTGAGATGGGAGTGCTCAGGCTGATGGGCTTTTTCTTCAACCTTGCCACGGGCATCGTTTCCGAATACGTCTATGATAAAGAAGCGGCTGAACTGATTGAAGAAACAGCGCAAAAACTGGAGGAAGAACACGCTACTTCACCCGAAAATGCGTGAGAAAATTTTGACAGAAAATTTTGTAAAATGGCGTGAACTTGTAAGGAAATGAAAAATACCTTACAATAGCCCATTGGTACCGCTTACTCGGTTTGATCGGCTCGCGTGCTCGTCTTACCGGGTCTGCGGCGAATTGTAAACTTTGGAGGTAAACATGGATAAGGCACGCAAGGCAGAGATTATTAAGGAATTCGGTCGCTCGGAAGGCGACACCGGTTCTCCCGAGGTTCAGGTCGCGTTATTGACGGAGAGAATTAACCATTTAACGGAGCATCTAAAGATTCATAAGCATGACCACCACTCGCGTCGCGGGCTACTGGTCATGGTCGGGAACCGCCGGTCATTGCTCAATTATCTGGAGCGTATTGACATCGAACGTTATCGTAGCCTGATCAGCAGATTATCGCTGCGGAGATAGTTGTTTTCAGGGGGCACGAGCCGAGCGCTCGTGCCCGTTATTTTCATCTGTCGCGAAAATTGAATGGTTAAAGTGTGTAAATTCGAAAGTAAGAATTGAAAAATAAGAAAGAGAAAAGAAAAACATGAAAAAAACTTATGAGTTGAAGATCGCCGGCCGCACGTGGTTAGTGGAGACCGGGGAGCTGGCTCAGTTTGCCAACGGCTCCTGTCTGGTACGCGCCGGCGATACGGTTGTCCTTTGTACGGCGACCGCATCGAAGACGCCCCGACCCAATATCGATTTTTTCCCTTTGAGTGTGGACTACGAGGAAAAAATGTATTCCGTGGGAAAAATCCCCGGAGGATTTATCAAGCGCGAAGGACGACCGACCGAAAATGCGGTGCTGGCGGGTCGTGCTATCGACCGTCCGTTGCGTCCGCTTTTCCCGAGCGATCTGCGCAACGATGTCTGTGTCAGTGTCCTGGTTCTGTCGGTTGATCTCGACAGCCGTCCGGAGATTGTGGCACTGAACGGCTCCTCGATTGCCCTGGCCATTTCCGACATCCCCTGGCGCGGCCCGGTTGCCGGTGTCGAAATTGGCCTGGTTGACGGTGAGATTATCCTCAATCCGAACTGTGAAGAGCGCGCCAACAGCGACTTGGATCTCACCCTCGTCGGCACGGAAGAGAAGGTCTGCATGATTGAGGCGGGAGCGTATGAGGTTCCCGACGAAGTGATGATGGAGGCGATTGCCTTCGGACACGAAGAGATTAAGCGTGTTTGCAGTCAGATCAAGAAAATCCGTGCGGAAATCGGCAAAGAACCCTTTACGTATGAGAGCTCGGCTTATCCGGAGGATTTGCTGCAACTCTTAACAGATGACTATGCTTCGCGGCTTGACGAGATGATTTTTACTCCGGACAAAGATGAGCGCGATAATGCGATCGCCGCACTGGTTGCCGAAATCTGCGAGCGTTTTGAGAATGAAGACCGCGCCGAATGGGTGTCGCTAGTCGCCGAGGGTATCGATAAGGTTGAAAAGAAATTGGTGCGCAAGCATCTGTTCGCCGGACGTCGTCTGGACGGACGCAGCATGGACCAACTGCGCGATCTGCACAGCGAAGTCGGCCTGTTGCCGCGGGTTCACGGCTCCGGGCTTTTCCAGCGCGGCGAGACTCAGGTTCTGACCTCCTGCACACTGGCCCCTCTGTCCAAGGCACAGACGCTGGACGGCATTTCCGATGAGGAAGAGAAGCGCTACATGCATCATTACAATATGCCGAGCTACAGCGTCGGTGAGGCCCGTCCCGCCCGTTCACCCGGACGCCGCGAGATCGGCCACGGTGCCCTGGCAGAGCGCGCTCTGGTTCCGGTCCTGCCCGCCGAGGAGGACTTCCCCTACGCGATCCGTCTGGTCTCGGAAGTTTTGATGTCCAACGGTTCGACCTCGCAGGCCTCCGTCTGTGCCAGCACTTTAGCCCTGATGGATGCGGGTGTGCCGATCAGCCGCCCTGTCGCCGGTATTTCGTCCGGACTGATTACCAATCCGGACGATGAGAGCGAATATGAGGTTTTTGTCGATATTCAGGGCGTTGAGGACTTTTTCGGCGATATGGATTTCAAAGTTGCCGGTACGGCCGAAGGAATTACGGCAATTCAGGTGGACATGAAGGTCGACGGTATCAGCCTCGATGTGATCCGCGAAGCTCTTGAAGTTACGCGAAAGGGACGCATGCATATTCTTAACGAGTCAATAAATCCGTGTATTGAAGCCCCCAGAGACGACCTTTCGCCCTATGCCCCGAAGATTATTCAAATGCAGATTGAGGTCGATAAGATTCGCGAAGTTATCGGTTCCGGCGGTAAGGTTATCAATAAAATCATCGCCGATACCGGTGTCGAGATTGACATTGAGGATGACGGCCAGGTGTATATCGCCAGCCCGGATACCGCCGCGGCTGAAAAGGCGGTCAAGATCATTACCGGTATTGTCAGCGACCCGATTCCGGGCGAGGAATACGACGGCGTGGTGACGCGCCTGATGAGCTTCGGCGCCTTTGTCGAATATCTGCCCGGTAAGGAGGGACTGGTACATGTCTCCAAGTTGGCCTGGGAGCATGTCGATAAGGTTGAAGACGTGGTCAATGTCGGCGACGAGGTCCGTGTCAAAATATTGGAAATCGATTCGCAGGGACGGATAAATCTCTCGATTCGTGATACTCAGGAAAAGCCGGAAGATTACGACGAGTCGACCGAACAGGGCGGACGTCGTGGCGGCGGACGGAGAAATTCCGGCGGTTCCGACCGGCGGCGCAGTTCTTCGCGCGGTGATCGCGGCGAGCGTGGCGAGCGCGGTGAGCGTTCACGTTCTTCGAGCTATGATCGCGGCGAGCGGCAGAGAAGCGGCGACGGGCCGCAGCGTCCCTGGCGCGATCGCCCCAGTCGCGGTGAGTCCGGCGGTAGCGGCGGACGCAGCGGTTCCGGATCGCGTCGCGGCGGCAGTCGTTTCCCCGATCGCGGCGAAGAGGAAAGCTTCAGTCACGGACGTTTTCGCGACTAATCGCCTGAGAGTGTGTAATGCCTGAGGAGGATTAAATGTTTGTAGATAGTGGCTCCGATTTGGAGACAGTGACGGATAATGTCGCCGCCGAAACGGCGGATACGATTGATATAACGGTGAATGCGGTAGAAGAGGAAGCGGCGGAAGAGACAACTGTCCCGGCCGCTCCCGTGTTACCTGAAGATGACGACTATGTGGCTCTGGAAGGATCCGAATACAACTTTTCCTATGCTACGATCGAGGATGCGGATTCCGGCATCATCACCTATTGGCTCAAGGCCGGAACCGACGGCTTCGGCAGAGCGATGAATAAGGTGTATCGTCGCCAGGCCGCACGTTTTAACGTGCCGGGCTATCGCCGCGGTAAGGCACCGATGGGACTGGCTCTGCGCTATTACGGCGAGCAGGTTCTCTATTCGGATATTTTGGATGAGATGCTTTTTCCGGCTGCCGGTGAAGTCGTGCAAATGCCCGGACGACGGCTCCTGGCGGAACCCGCTCTTGATATTCTCGAGATAGGCGGCGACAAAGGGCTGACATTGATCTGTCGCGTCATGTACCTGCCGCAGGCCGAGCTCGGCGAATACCGCAATGTTGCGGCCGTCAGACCGGAGCATAAGGTTACGGACGAAGAAGTGGACATCCGCATCGAGGCGACCCGCAAGCAAAATGCCCGGATGGTGCCGGTTGAGGATCGTCCGGCCGAGTCGGGAGATATCGTTACGATCGATTACGCCGGCCGACTGGCCGATTTTGACGGTGATGACCCGCAGGACGCCTATTTCGAAG
>JAAZJE010000076.1 GCA_012800515.1 Clostridiaceae bacterium | reverse complement strand
TCAATGTTCTCAATTGTGCCGATAACGGTTCTGTATTTATTCTTTAATCGTCAATTCATTGCCGGACTGACTCAAGGTTCGGTCAAGGGATAAGCTTTCTCAAGGAGGAAAAATGGCTAACAAATTTTTAGTGGGTTTCAGCGCTGTCGAACTGACTCCGGACAAGCGGATCTATTTACAGGGTCAGTTCTACAAGCGCATATCGACTCATGTACAATCGCCGTTGCTTGCCACGGCGATGGCGATTCGTGTCGGAGACGATCAGGCGGTTATCTGCTCCTGTGATTTGACCAGCATAGCGGTCAATCTGATGGCGGAAATCAGAGCCGAGCTGGTAAAACAAGGTCTGCCGGAGCAGGGCTTGGATATCGATAAAATAATCGTCACTGCCACGCATACCCACACCTCTTTTAAATACCGTGCTGATGCTCCCATTGAGTCGACCTCATCCAATTCGATGGATATTTCCGAAGGTCTGTTGCCGCCGGGTTTCTATATGGTTTATGACGAAGAGACGGCGGAAATTCCGACCGATGAGCAGGGAAATCCTCTGGAGTTGGAAGCCACGGGAGATTTCTCCCGACCGGGTATTATGGATGATGATGAGAGTCTGGCATGGATCGCCGAGCGGGTTGCTCGAGCCATTGCCGAGGCTTGGCAGAATTGTAAACCGATGACGCTGGTCAGCGGCTTCGGTCGGGCTCCGATCGGCATGTGCCGTCGCGTTGTCTACAATGACGGTAGCGCCAAGATGTGGGGCTTTAGCAATACCGCGACCTTTGAGGAACTCGAAGGCGGCAATGACAGTGGAATTGAGCTCATCTATTGCATCGATGAAGCCGACAATTTGGCTGGAATCGTAGCCAATATCTGTTGTCCTTCACAGATCATGGAACATCGTCTGTCTATTTCCTCCGACTATTGGGGCGAGACGCGGCGGCGTTTGTACAAGCGCTTTGGACCGGATCTGAAGCTGGTGGGCTTGGGCGGCCCGGGCGGAGACCAATGCCCTCGTGATCTGGTCCGCTGGATCGATCCGGAAACGAAAGTCCTCGACCCTAATATCAACCATCCGAAGCCCTCGCATCTTCGCGCCGACCCTTCGATGTTCGATGAGAGCGGTCTTCGCACCGCCGGACGGCGTATTGCAACGGAGATAATCGCCATTTACGAAGAATTGCGTGAAGACAAGGCGACATGGGAAGCGCGAGTGCAGCCGGCTGTTCTGCGCCATGAGGTGGATGAGGTTCTTCTACCGTTGCGTCGGGTCACTCCGGAAGAGATTTCCGGAGCCAAGCAAAGCGTATATGAGTATTGCTCAAAATTGGATCGCAAGGGAATCAATTACCGAGACCGGGCGGAGTTGTATGTTCATATCGGCATTTTGCGTCGGGCGGCGCTCCAGGAAGAAATTGACCTGTTCGGTTTTGAGGGTCATTTCTTGCGGATCGGCAATTTGGCCATGGCGACGAATCCCTTTGAACTGTTTTTGAACTATGGCAATAAAATTCGGGCGCGCAGTATGGCTGAACAGACTTTCCTGCTACAGTTGACATGCGGAACCGGAGGTTATCTCCCGACTAAGAAGGGCGAGGAAGGCGGACACTATTCCGCCTATGTCGCAAGTGGTTATGTAGGTCACGAAGGCGGAGATGCGCTGGTTCGCGAGACTTTATCCCGCCTAAGAGCCATCTGGGAAAAAGAGTAATAAGTAATGAATTGACAGAAAAAAAGGGGAACTCTGCATTTGCAGAGCTCCCTTTAAATATGTGCGCCGGGCATGACGTTAAATTTTAGCCGATATGTGCCAGCACGGGAAGATCGATCAGGTAGGCCAGGTCAATGACGCGGTTGGCGTAATCGCCGTAGACGAAGCTGATATGTTGTGACATGACATTGTCCGTGAACTCCTTGACCGGAACATCGAGATGAAGCGCAGTGCTCGGTAGCTGCGGAATGGGATCGTCCCATCCGTACTCGCCCCAGGCCGGGGGAGCCTTGGCCTCACCGGTGACCAGGTGGAAGGCGTAGGAACCGCTGTCCGCGAAGAGGCGGCCGAGCGTCAGGCGTCCGAGACGTAGCTTCGACACGTTCAGGAGTGACTTGTCCAGCAGACCGAAGGCCTTCTGCTCCAGCTCAACGGCCTGACTGACGGCCGGCGGGATAAAGTCGGGAACCCCGGCGAGTACATAGTCATTCATGAACTCATAGAACTCGACATAGGGGCTGATTTGACCGCCGCTCAGATAGGAGAGCATCAACTGTGTCACATTGCCCAGAACGTCATTCTCCGGAATAACCTGAATCCCGTCCAACGCACTCACGAGCATGAATGTCAGTGCCGGCGGGTAATTGAGCAAACGCTTCATCCCGTCGACGTCATTCAGCGTCAGGGCATCGAACTTACGTTCATCGGCCAGAGCGCTCAAGGCGGCGGCATAACGGCAGGCTCGCTCCAAAATCGCCGGGTCGTATTCACCGTGAATTGTCCAATTCTTCATAATGTAAGCACGGCGCTCGTCGATTTGCGCTTGGGTTACTTCTTGGGCGCGCTGGTAAAGCTGTAACAGCTCCATATGCTCGACTTCGACACCGATGTCGCGGCGAAGGCTGACAGCTTCGTACTGTGTGTTATAGAGGATCATATCGCGGTAGCCGAACGATCCCACGCGCGAAGAACGTAGGGTCTTGGCGGTTGCGGCGGCAGTCAGGAAGTCGGCGATTCCGGCGACATCGCGCTCGCGGTCGGTCTGATCGGTGATGTACTTGAACTTATAGCCCATCTCCTCAAAGACTCGGCGCATCGCGGTGGTTCCGGCCTGCTCGGCGGTGGTGATTAGACGACCGTTGTCTTTCCAGCCACAGAGTCCCCACAGGAGCATCGGCAGATGGCGAAAGTGGTCACAGACCCGGATAACCGCATGGGTGGGTATCCAGCCGGCTACACAGACGATAATGGCACACAGATCGGTAGCTTCTTTGAGACGCGCGACGGCGGCATCGGCGGTCTCATAGGGCGGATCGTCAATGACCAGACCGGCATCGACGCATTCAAAGCCAAGTTCTTGGATTTGGGCAAGTCCCTCATCGTGTTTCATGTTTAAGCGATCAACGGGGGTGTTAACTTCACCGAAACAAATGAAGCCGTAACGATTTTTAACTATGTTTTTTGACATTGTAGACCTCCTGATCAGGTATTTGTACTGCCTCAGACTTTAGCGAAAGGGGCGGCAAAAGTCAAGGCAAATCCTGCGAGGCAAATCCTGCAAATCCTGCGTGTTAATCCTGCGAGGCAAATCCAGCGCAAATCCTGCATATCCCGATTAACAAAAAAAGGTCAGCCAGCGTTTTTTTGTCAAAAACAAAGCAAAACCGGGGAAAATTCGGCCTACAAGGGTTTTTGCCACAAAATAATCAAAGAGGTCGTCAAATCGATGAGTTTTCCTTAAAAATTTTGCCGTTGTCCGTTGTAAAATGCGGGTTATGGAAATGAAATTTTCAAAGAAAAAGAATGATAAGAATGATAAGGGCGATATAAAGGGCGATATAAAGTCAGATTCTTCCGGGCGAATTTCCCTTGGCAGACCAGGGCGGTTTGCCTCTTTGCGTCGCCAACTTCGCTTTCAGTGGCCTCTGTACCTATTTGCTTTGCCGGCTGTTGTTTACCTGCTAATCTTTGCTTATGGGCCTATGTACGGGGTACAGATCGCTTTCCGCTATTACATGCCGGGCAGGCCGCTGAATGAGTGCCGCTGGGTGGGCTGGCGCTATTTCGAAATGTTTATTGGCGACCCGGCCTTTCGTGATGTTTTCAACAATACAATTATCCTGTCGGTCTACTATTTGGTGGCGAATTTCCCGTTCCCGATAATCTTGGCGCTGATGTTGAACGAGGTCAAGAATAAGAAGTACAAGCGAACGCTGCAAACGCTCTACTATGCGCCGCATTTTATTTCAACAGTGGTTTTGATCGGAATGTTGAAGATTATGCTTTCGCCGAGCATAGGTATTGTCAATTTTCTGCGTGCCGGACTGGGCTTGGAAAAGGTCTATTATCTGGGCAAACCTGAATATTTCCGTCCTTTATATGTCTGGTCGGGCGTTTGGCAGCATACCGGCTGGAATGCGATAGTTTATTTGGCGGCGCTGTCCGCCGTTGATCCGAGCCTGCTCGAGGCAGCTGAGATCGACGGTGCCGGTCGTTTGCGGCGTATTTGGCATATCAATCTGACGGCGATACGGCCGACAATC
>JAAZJE010000075.1 GCA_012800515.1 Clostridiaceae bacterium | reverse complement strand
CCGCACCCAACGCGATTCCCTTCTTCAAGTAGCGCAGATTCATCAATGCCCGCACCGCAATAATCACCAGCACAAAGCTGTAAAGGAACGAATACCTGTACGGCAACTGGTTCGGATAGTGTAGCCCATGCCAGATGAAATTCAGATAATTGGAATTGAAACTCAGGAAGAGGAGGGTCAACAAACTGAGGGAGGTGACCTTTTCACGCAACCGGATCCGCCCGTTAAAAATATACAAAGGCAGGGCCAAGAGACTGATCAATCCCGCATAGATATTCGGAAGTCCATCGCGGATCGAAGGTTTCATACTGATGAGATGGCGGGTCATGAACTCAAGGACCGTAAACTCGAACTTATGATTCTTCGGAAAACTGTCGCCCGCCGCCGAGGTCATTTGCAAAGCCATCCAGGTCGGTAACGACAGAAAAGCTGTAATACCGGCCGCCAGCGCCGACATCAGCACAAACTGAAAAATCCGCAGCACCGCAATCCTGATCGGACGCGAACGCTCCGTGCGCAGATCCGGCCAAACACAAATCAGATAAGAGATGAAAAACAGCGCCGTGAACAATGCCACAAAAAAGCCGATGTAGTAGTTCACCGCCACCGCTGAGGCGATGGCTATCGGATAGAGGAAAAGGTTCCCCTTACGAACCAGCAGAATCACACCGAGTATCACCAGCGGCAACAGATAAATCGAATCAAGCCACATCACGTCCCAGAAATACGCCATTATAAAGCCCGACAGCGCAAACAGCGTTGCCCCGGCAATTACCAAGTACGTATGTCCGCGACGCGTATCTACCTCACGTTCGTAAAGCCGGCGGTTCCTCTCCTCGGCACCGAGCCTGCCCGTTCTTTCAATCGAACGTAAACGCAGTAGCCGCCTCCGCGGTGATACCGCCGCACCGACTTTGACCGAATCGCCCGAGCCGATCGCGCCGATACCCGGCTCGGTAAAGGCCATCACTCCCCGGTGGAGTAAAATCCCCATGAACAACCCCATCAGGCCTATCTTGAGCGCGATCAGCAAAATAATTACGACCGCCAGCCCAGAAAGCGGAAAAGCCAACAATAGAACATTTAACGGCGAAGCCAAATAATACGTAAAAATCGCAAGGAAATTCATACCCAAGCCGCCGTGCCACGAGTACAACAGACTCTCGCCATTTAAGATTTTGTAACGCAGTTCGCTCATGAAAGGAGCGTACTGGTGATAAAGATCCACCGTCAAAGGCGTACGATCGCCGATAGGATAGAACTGCATCGCCACAAAAGCAATCGCAACCAAAAGAAACGGCACTGCAAAGCTCAGCGTATACAGCCAAAAATTTCTGATTATCGGTCGACGCTTTTTCCCCAGCGGCAAGGGTGCATAATTAACCGCATCCACCTCCGCGCCGGCATCCGCGGCAGAGCCGGCACCAAAACCCGCGGGCGGACCTGTATTGTGGCCGGCACCGAAACCCCCGGGTGGACCCGTATCGTAGCCGGGTCCGAAACCCGCGGGCGGACCCGCACCGTAGCCCGCACCGAAACCCCCGGGTGGACCCGCACTGTAGCCCGCACCGAAGCCCCCGGGTGGACCCGCACCGTAGCCCGCACCGAAGCCCCCGGGTGGACCCGCACCGTAGCCAACACCGAAGCCCGCTGGCGGACCCGCACCGTAGTCTGTGCTACCGCTCGCCTTTGAGCCGTCCGTAGTTGCAAAGCTACTGGGCTGCTCATACGATCTGCGTTCCCGGCGCCTTTGCCGTGCGGCATCGCCCCAAAAGTCCGCACCTTCATCGTAACTTGACTCCGGCCTGTTCCCGTCGCCGTTTCTTTCATCTATCATGTTAGTTCTCTTTCGTCAGTTCCAAGAGCCGTTTGTAAATCTCATTCCGGCTGCCGTACCCGGCCCGACTCAATTCGACCGCGGCAGACCGCAACGAACCGCTCTCCGCATACACTTTCAACAGATGCGCATCGCTCAGCCGTTCCGCATCCGCCGACTCATTGTCGGCATCGCTTAACGGATATAATACTAATACATATTCACCTCGCGGCTCAACCGTCGCGAAAAAATCCAAGGCCGCCGCAACACTACCCCGCCAATACTCTTCAAACCGTTTCGTCAATTCGCGAGCCAACAGAATTTCTCTATCCGCCAGGCCGACTGTTTCCAGATCGCGTAGCGTCTTGACCAGTCTGTGAGGAGCTTCATAAATAATTTGCGGACGCGACTCACCGACCAAGCCCTCGATAAAGCGCCGTCGCTTT
>JAAZJE010000074.1 GCA_012800515.1 Clostridiaceae bacterium | reverse complement strand
GTCAGAATCTCCGGCGCGTCCCCGCCGCGTTCGCGCAACCGCTTAGCCAGGGCAAACGCCGCCCGTTCGTCCGGTGTCGCGACCAGATCGGGGCGTAACGACTCGATCTGAGGCAGAACCGCCTCGACATTACGGTTAAAGGTCAGGCCTTTGACCCGCAGTCCCAGTTGCAGGCAAACTTCAACCGCCTGGCAACCTATCGAGCCCGTGCTCCCCAAAATAGCCAGATTTTTACTCATCGACTGAAAATTCCTCCCGCGACCGCCGGCCCTCACACCAACAGATAGAGCAGAGCCAAGACAAGAGTCGTCGGCAAGGTAAAGAACACACTGTCAAAGCGGTCGACAATACCGCCGTGCCCGGGCAAAAGATTCCCGTAATCCTTGATGCGGAACCAACGTTTAATCCCCGAAGCGAACCAGTCGCCGAACTGTGCCATCAAAGATGTAATCAGACCGAACAGCGCTCCGCAGAGCAGATTCGTCCCCGCTCCCGGACGGCACGGCGCCTCGCCGCGCATCAGAAGTAGCATGAACAGCGCTCCCGCCAGCACGCCGCCGATCAGACCGCCGATCACTCCGGCCAGGGTCTTATTGCGGCTTATACCGGGCAGAATATGCCGCCGTCCGAAAAAGTGTCCGGCATAATAGGCGGCGATATCGGTCAGCCAAGGCATAACCAACGCGAAGACCAGCCAGAGAAAGCCGTTCGGAACGGCAAAGAGGAATATAGTTCCGATCGCCATCGGCAGGCCGACATAGAGACCCGAACTCGCCGCGGCAATCGCGTCCGGAAGAACCCCCGGTCCGCGAACTATCATCCATGCCACAGTGGAAACCATGTAATAGAGCAGAGCCGTAATCAAAATCAGACCCAGACTGAGTCCGGTCAGCCAGACCGCCTGCTGATACCAGGACGGACTGAAGGCATCCGGACAGCTCCAGAGGCTGTACCAGCGCGCCGTTTCCGGATAGCTAAGGGCGATGAACAGCGGCACCAGAAACAGGAAGCGCCAGGGCATACTCAGACCCATGTTCAAGCGCGGAAAGCGTAATCTCGTCACAGCATACAATTCCTGCCCCGCCACGACACTCACAAAGGCGAACATCAGCAGAGGCAGCCAGTTCAGCCAAATCGACGGCAACATGATTACAATAACCGCTCCCGCAAAAATAAAACCGGTAATTACCCTTTGCCTGTTCTGCGTTTTTCTGTTTTCCGGTCGCCTCTCCCGAACCGGGCGCGTATCCGACACTGACGGAGTCGGAGTCTCGTCATCGATCTCATTCTCCGTTTGGAGCTGTAAATCCTCTGTCATATTCTTCTCCTTACTCACTTGTGTCCGCCAAAACGTCTCTGGCGTCCGGCAAAGTCACGAACCGCGGTAGCCAAATCCTCGGCGCTAAAGTCCGGCCACAACACCGACGTAAAACGGAACTCCGTATACGCCGACTGCCAAAGCAGGAAGTTCGACAATCTCTGTTCCCCACCTGTTCTGATCAGAAGATCCGGGTCGGGCACATCCGGCATATAGGTGAAGTCGGCGAGACTGCTCTCGTCGACCGTGTCCGGATCGATTTCTCCGGCGCGTATAGCCGTCGCCAAGGCGCGGGTCGCCTGAACCAATTCATCGCGACCGCCGTAGTTCAGGGCAACAATCAACTGTATTCGCTCGCGCATACGGGAGCGTCGCTCGGTTTCTTCTATGGTCGTCAACACTTCCGCCGGCAGATTATCCCGTCTGCCGATAAAACGCAGGCGAACTCCCTCACGCTCCATCTCCCTATCGAGATTGCGGCAAAATTCAACCACCAGGCGCATCAGCGCTTCAACCTCTTCCCGGGGACGCGACCAATTCTCGGTCGAAAAAGCATAGACCGTCAGGTACTTTATTCCCAGATCGGCGGCGGCGGAAGTTATCGTTCGCAGATTATCCGCGCCGTGGCGATGCCCGTAACTGCGCGGCATCAGCCGCTTGCGCGCCCAACGTCCGTTGCCGTCCATGATGATGGCGACATGCTCCGGGCGAGCCTCGAGTGGTATGTCCTGCAGATCGGCACCGGCCGCGAGCCTGCGCCGGCGTCCGCCCCAAAAGCCTTTCATCAGATAGCCATCAATTCTTCTTCCTTGGCAGCCGTTATTTCATCAATCTCGGCAATTGCCTTGTCGGTTATCTTCTGCACATCGTCAATGACCATATACATCTGGTCTTCCGAAATTTCGCGATTCTTCTCGAGTTTGCGGAAATCGTCTATGGCGTCACGGCGGATATTGCGCACCGCGACCCGCGCCTCTTCCCCGTACTTCTGAGTCTGGCGCACCAGATCCCTGCGTCTTTCCTCGGTCAGGGGCGGGAAAGTTAAACGAATCATTTTTCCGTCGACAATCGGATTAATTCCCAGATCCGACATCTGCAGGGCACGTTCAATCGCGCGCAGAGCAGTGGGATCCCAAGGCGTAATCGTCATCATGCGCGCCTCGGGAACGGCAATCGCCGCCATCTGATTAATCGGAGTCTGCACCCCGTAATACTCCGCCGTTATGCGATCCAGAATTCTCGGGTTGGCCCGACCGGCGCGAATCGTGTTGAGATTATCCCGCAACGCGTCGGCGCTTTTTTTCATCCGCTCAACATAATCGTCATAACTGCTGTCCGTAAATTCGTAGGCCATATTTATGCTCCTCCTCCGATTAAGTACACTTACGATTCAATGCGGTTATTTTACCACTTTTTACCCGCACGTTCTAGGAGATAACTGTTCCCAGTTCCTCTCCCCTGATAACGCGGATAATATTCTCGTAATTATCCATGTTAAAGACAGCGATCTTGATATTGTTGTCGCGACAAAGTACCGTCGCCGCGCCGTCCATAACTTTCAATTCCTTGATCAACATCTCCTCGAAAGATATCCTGCTGTAATATCTGGCATCGGGATTCTCGTTGGGATCGCTGTCATAAACGCCGTCGACATTCGTCGCCTTGAAGACCACCTCGGCGCCGATTTCGGCCGCTCGCAAGGCCGCCGCCGTGTCGGTGGAAAAGTACGGACATCCGGTGCCGCCGGCGAAGATAATCACCCTGCCCTTTTCCAAATGGCGCAGAGCGCGCTTGCGAATGAAGGTCTCGGCAATCTGCCTCATCTCCAGAGCGCTCATCACCCGGTTCTCGACTCCCGCCTGATCCAGCGCGTCGGCCAGGGCCAAGGCATTCATCGTTGTCGCCAGCATGCCGATGTGATCGGCGGTCACGCGGTCCATGTTGCCGGAGCTGCGCCCGCGCCAGAAGTTCCCGCCGCCGACCACAATCCCCAATTCAACGCCCATTTCCCTGATCCGCTTGACCACTTGGGCGATTTCCGCCATGACTTCCGCGTTCAGACCGATTTTCCGCTCCCCGGCGAGCGCCTCGCCGGAAAGTTTTAACAAAACACGCTTATAACTTGGTTTGACGTTACTCACGGAATTATCCTCCTTATGTCTCCTTCAGACATTGAAAAAAGCGCCCGGTCTCGGGCGCTTGATTCTTTTTAAACACCGGCCATGTTGGCGACCTCGGCGGCAAAGTCATCCTGCCTTTTCTCGAGGCCCTCGCCCAACTGATAGCGCACGAAACGGCGCACCACGATATTCTCACCGAGACGGGCACTGAGTTCCTTGCGCAGTTCCTCCATCGTCTTGGACTCGTCCTTGACAAAGGTCTGTTCCATCAGGCAATTCTCCGAATAGAACTTACTCATACGACCTTCAACGATTCTGTCGACGATTCTTTCCGGTTTGCCTTCATTGAGCGCCTGACGACGCACAATTTCTCTTTCCGCCTCGATCGCTTCGGCGGGAACATCCTCTCTCTTGACCCACTTCGCGTTCATTGCCGCGATCTGCATGGCGCAATCGCGGGCGAATTCGATGAAGTCCTCATTACGGGCGGCAAAATCGGTCTCGATATTAACTTCGACCAAGACGCCCAGATTATTACCGGGGTGGACATAAGTGGCGATAATGCCTTCCGAAGTCACACGTCCGGATTTTTTCGCCGTTCCGGCCATACCCTTCTCGCGGAGCCAGGCGACGGCCTTTTCGATGTCATTGTCATGTTCCAGCAAAGCCTTTTTGCAATCCATCATTCCGGCGCCGGTTCTCTCACGGAGCTCTCTCACTAATCTAACTACATCCGTACCTGACATTGTATCCTCCAATTTCTCCTTACAATTAAGTTCAAATTATCTTTTTATCGCATCGGCACATTTATGCCGCCACTGTTTATTCCTCGTCATCGTCGTATTTACTCGACCCGAGCGACGGAGCCATATAATCCGCATGGCTGAGCGCCTCGGCCATCGTCGGCTCGGGAGCGGGAGTATCCTGGAATCCCTGACGACCCTCAATCACCGCATCGGCAATCCGTCCGGCGATCAGTTTTACCGAACGAATGGCATCGTCGTTGCCGGGGATAACGAAGTCGATATCCGTGGGATCGCAATTCGTGTCGACGATCGCTACAATCGGAATCCCCAGAATCTTCGCCTCATGCACCGCCAGGTACTCTTTGCGCGGATCAACCACGAAAATGCAATCCGGCAAACGTCTCATCTGACGAATACCGTTCAGATTCTTCTGAAGCTTTTCGCGCTCGAGACGCAGATTGGCCGCCTCTTTCTTCGGCAAAACGTCGAAACTTCCGTCCACTTCCATGCGCTCCAGATCCATCATGTAGGCGATGCGTTTGTTGATCGTCTGCCAGTTGGTCAGAGTTCCGCCCAGCCAGCGATTGGTGACATAATGCATGCCGCAACGCACGGCCTCTTCCACGATCGAATCCTGCGCCTGCTTCTTCGTGCCGACGAATAATACCGACCCGCCGCGCGCCGCCAGATCGCGGACAAACAAATAGGCCTCTTCCAACTTCTTGACCGTCTTCTGGAGATCTATGATATAGATCCCGTTACGCTCCATAAAGATGTACTCGGCCATCTTGGGGTTCCAGCGCTTGGTCTGATGACCGAAGTGCGTACCCGCCTCCAATAATTGTTTCATCGAAATAACTGCCATATATCCTCCTGTTATTCGACCGGGGCACACGCAATCGGTTACATATTTCCGACCACAGGTCTTGACGCACCCCGTATAAATTCTGTCAGGGATTGTATCACGGCACTTCGCATCCTGGCAAGCTGGACTCTTCGGCGCGGACAATAGTGTCGGACAAAATGTTCCGCTTCAAAAGCTTTTTAGAGACAATTTTGGATTAGGTTTGGATAAATTTCGCAAAGAGGCAATAAAAATAATAAAAAAGCCATAAAAAGAGGCCTGGGGAAAGATTCCAGGCCCTTTTTGTTGTGTTACGGTAGGTAAAGTATGAACATACTTCCCATGTTGGACCGACCATAGCAAACCGATCTGCCTAAACTAGAATTAATTTCAATAGCAAGAGGCTCCCCATATTCCAAGTGGCTGTTGACAGTAAATTCATACCTTAACCAATCTCCTTTTGGGTTTTTGTCCTTAGCGTTGACGAGCTTACCCCAACGCTCTTCGCTAGTAGAGACCCGCATACACCAATAGATGGTGATGCTATCGGGCTTCTTACCAGCGTCGAGTTCAGCCTGTGACTCGGGACTAATCGCCCAAGAACCGTCTTCGACGATGGCTTCATCAGCGCGAAGGAGTGGAACGACCAAGTAGCCGCCAGGCGCAGCCTTGTTTTTGCTGAGGTTGTGAGCTTTTAAATATGGATAGATTAAAAATTCGTACCAATCGAATTGCGACACCCCATTTTTCTTATAATCTTCAATCCACGATTCTGGCAGAAAGAGACCATCACCAACGATATCATTTTTAACTAGCTTAACCCTATTGTTCACAATCGGTATATCACTATAGCGAATGCCAGGATTAGGCTTTGCTTTGGTCGGGCTAGGTTGCTGGCCCGATGCCGACGGGTTGGAATTGCCGTTGGCTGATTGAGCACAACCCGTCAAAGTTAGAGTAGATATCACCATCACGGTGGCAAGTATTACCGTAACTATTTTAATAATGCTAGTTCTTTTCATGTTTACTCACCTCCTGAGGCATTTAGAACCGTATACCTCTATTATACATAGAGTTTGCGTTGCTTGTTGCATTAAGTCATCCTTTTTGTTCCCTACAATTTCGCCATACTTAATATGCGTCTCGGCGTTTATACTCTCTCCTCAACTGAAAGTGTCCTTAACTGAAAGGTGACAATCGTGTATACTCCAACTATGGAAAATAATACGTTGGAGAGGCAAATCGGATGAGTAAGGATTTAATCATCGCCATGGGTCTGCTGATGCCCGGGATAACAACGGCGCTCGGCGCGGTTCCCGTCTTCTTTACCCGCTCAATCAGCCGCAAATGGCTGGACGCGCTGCTGGGTTTTGCCGCCGGCGTCATGCTGGCCGCCACCGCTTTCTCCCTGATCCTGCCCAGCATTGAGTACGGCGGCGGTACGGCAATCGCTGTACTCGTAACCGCCGTCGGTATCATCGTCGGCGCGCTCCTGATCGACCTGGTCGACCACTTCTCGCCGCACGAACATCTCCTGAACAAACACCACGAAGGCGCGGTCAATACTTCCCTGTCCAAAATCTGGCTCTTTATCATCGCCATCACGATACATAATATTCCGGAAGGAAT
>JAAZJE010000073.1 GCA_012800515.1 Clostridiaceae bacterium | reverse complement strand
GTCTCGACGGAGTCAATGCCGTCCATCCCGTCACGGGCGAAGAACTGCCGATCTACATCTCGGACTACGTAATGATGTCCTACGGCACCGGAGCGATCATGGCGGTGCCGGCCCATGACGATCGCGATTACGAATTCGCCAAGACTTTTGACCTGCCGATCATCGAAGTGATTTCCGGCGGCGATATCAGTATCGAAGCCTATACCGACTGCGAGCACGGCATCGTGGTCAATTCGGGCTTTATCAGCGGTCTTACCGTAGCCGAAGCCCAAAAGCGGATGATTGCCTGGCTTGAGGAAAACGGCAGAGGAAAGTCCAAAGTCAACTACAAATTGCGTGACTGGGTCTTCTCCCGCCAGCGTTACTGGGGCGAGCCGATCCCGATCGTACACTGCGACAAATGCGGTTACGTAGCCCTGCCGGAGACGGAATTGCCGCTGACCCTCCCTTACGTCGAATCATATGCCCCCACCGACACGGGCGAATCGCCGCTTGCCTCCCTGACCGATTGGGTGGAGACCACCTGCCCGCAATGCGGCGGTCCGGCGCGTCGCGAAACCGATACCATGCCCCAGTGGGCGGGTTCCTCCTGGTATTTCCTGCGCTATTGCGATCCGACCAACAATGATGCGCTGGCGGATCCGGACATCCTCAAATACTGGATGCCGGTCGATTGGTACAACGGCGGCATGGAGCACACCACCCTGCACCTGCTCTATTCGCGTTTCTGGTATAAATTCCTCTACGATATCGGAGTTGTTCCCACGTCGGAGCCTTATATGAAGCGCACCAGCCACGGCATGATCCTCGGCCACGACGGCGAAAAAATGAGCAAATCCCGCGGCAACGTCGTCAATCCGGACGATATCGTCCGCGAGTACGGCGCCGACACCCTGCGCCTGTATGAGATGTTCATCGGCGACTTTGAAAAGGCCGCCCCCTGGTCCGAGACCGGCGTGATCGGCTGCCGCCGCTTCCTAGAACGGGTCTGGAACCTCCGCGATCTCGTCACCGACGACCCGGAATTCGCAGTCGACGCAGACGGCTACAACGCCGCCAACACCACCCTGATTCACCAGACGATTCGCAAGGTCGAAAACGATACCGAGCAACTCAAATTCAACACGGCCGTCGCCCAGTTGATGACCCTGGTCAATCGCTTCTACGAGCACAAGACCGTGACCCGTGCCGAATACAATGTCCTGCTCATCCTGCTCAATCCCTTCGCGCCGCATGTCACCGAGGAGCTCCGGAGCACGCTCGGCTATGCGGAAGATATTGCCGCTTCTACGGCCTGGCCGAGCTTCGATCCCGCCAAATGCATCGAGGCCGAGGTTGAAATCGCCATTCAGGTCAACGGGCGTCTGCGTGCGCGTCTCACCGTCCCGATGGACAGCTCCGACGAAGAAGTACTTGCGCTGATTCACGCCGACGCCGAAATCGCCGCAATTCTGGACGGGCTGACCATCCGCAAGGAAATCGTCGTCAAGAACCGCCTGGTCAATATTGTTGCCACCAAATAGGAGCAAGTACGGACAATTACAAGCGGTACGCACGGCGGTACAGGAGTGCCGTCCTCAACGGCAATATATTTGACAATAACGCTTTGCCGATGTTAGTATCGCTACGTTCGTTGCCCGGGAAATAGGACAGAATGTGTCCACGGAGAGTTGTCCGAGCTGGCCGAAGGAGCACGACTGGAAATCGTGTATACCCCACAAAGGGTATCAAGAGTTCAAATCTCTTACTCTCCGCCACAATTTGTCCAAAAACCCCTAAAAAACAGGGG
>JAAZJE010000072.1 GCA_012800515.1 Clostridiaceae bacterium | reverse complement strand
CACAAAAGAGTGGGTGGACAATATTTTCGGTCCCTGGCACGGCTTCTGCGGACATCGCAATTTTTGTCCACCTACCTTGGATTGCGGAGATCCGCCAAGGTTGCTCTGTCAGCGGCTAAAGGACGGCGGACTGCCGCGCTCCGCACAAAAAACAGTGGGTGGACAATATTTGCGATCCTTGGCACAGCTCTCACCCCATCGCAAACCGTACCACGTCTCCCGGCCCATTGGCTCGCGCTCGCTTTCGGCAACGGCCACCGGCGGGACGCAAACTGCAAAGTTGCCAAAACGCCGTCTCCAGCTCCCCCGCAAATCGGTATCTCACGCTATAATGTATCGCGAGTAAAAGAAAGGAACATGAACTCATGTATATAGATAAACACGGCGACGCCTGGTACAAATGTAGCCTGCACAATCACACTACTTTTTCGGACGGTAAACGAACCCCCGCGGAACTCGTAGAGATACATCGCGCCGCCGACTATGACGTGCTGGCCGTCTCCGACCATTGGCTGACTTGGCCGGGCGAACTGACCGGCGACGCACTACCGCCCGATACTTACAACTGTGACGACCGGCCGGAATTCATTGCCGCCGCCCTCGCCGAACGCCCCGACAGACCCAAACAAATCGGTTTGCTCAACGCCGTCGAACTCGACTGCGGCGGTATCGACACCCGTAGCGGCGTCTATCATATACTCGGTCTCGGCACGTGCGGGCGCACCGACTGGTCCAAATATCACGGCAAAGCGGCCCAAGACCTGATCGACATCGTGCGTAAGCACAAAGGCCTCGCCTTTCTCGCCCACCCTGCCTGGTCCCTCAATACGCCCGAAATGATCAACAGCCTGCGCCATCTCTCCGGGGCGGAAATCTACAACACCTTTTCCGATGTCGGCTTCAACGCCCGCGGCGACTCTTCCCTGCTCCTGGATATCGTTGCCACGCACGGCAACCTGCTCCCGTTCATCGCCACCGACGACACCCATTTCCTGCTCGGCGAGGAAGTCACCAGCTTTACATGGATCAAAAGCAAAAGCACATGCCGCAAAGACCTGCTCGACGCACTGGCCCGCGGCGACTTCTACGCCAGTCAGGGACCCCGTATGGCAATTTCCCGCCAAGCCGGCAGTTTCCGCGTCGAGTGCGACCCCGTGAGCGAAATCATATTTTACACGAATAGGCCTTTCAGCTTTGAGCGCCGCCACTACGGCACGGACATCACCGAACACACCTACACGCCGCACGAACACGATAAATATCTGCGTGTCGAGATTCGCGGCGCCGACGGTAAGCGAGCCTGGAGCAGTCCTATAAAAGTATAGACGGCGCAACTCACCGCGCCGCCCGATTCAACTCCCGCCGCCGCGCCCGCCAATCGGGCAGATAGCCGTCCATATGTCTTTTGAAGCGGTCATTGTGCAGACGTTCGTGCAGATGCGTCAGCTCGTGCACAATAACGTATTCCAGATATTTCGGGTCGTATTTTGCCAGTGCCAAGCTGATCCATATGCGCCGTTGGGAAATATTACAACTCCCCCAGCGCGTCTTCATCTTACGTACCCGCCACTCGGAAACTTTTACACCGACTATCGGTTCCCACTTTTCCAAATAACCTGGAATTAACCGTTGCAATTCAGCGCGATAGAAATCTTCGAGGATCTTGCGAAGCTCCGCTTCGGTGCTCTTCGCCCGCACGTACAGCTGAATCTCACCGGCGGTCGAAGGCTCATCCGAACTCTCCGGAATAAATACAGCCCCGCGTCGCCCGCTGCCATCAATAATTCTTAATGCATAAGAGCGTCCCATAAAAGGATGTCGCTCGCCGTCGGTAAAACGCGGCTCCACATGCGGCGGACACCACATCGACTCGCGGAGCTTCCGCTCGAGCCAAGCACCCTTGGATCGCACAAAACGCCGCAACTCCGCTTCGCTCATATGCGAAGGCGCAGACAGCCGCACCTCGCCGGTCGGCAGATGCACCGACAGGTAGACATTTTTAATCCGCTTGCGCGTCACGGTGATTTCAATACCGTCAACGATCAACTGCCCGGCGCGCCCGGACAGATCGGCGGTCGCTTTCCGTCCGGCACTCACCCCTCAGATACCATCCGTAGCATAAGTCATCGCTCTTTAGGTAACCTTCGCAACATAAATCATCGTCCCGTAGGCACCTTACGACGCGTAAGTGACCGGCAACGCAACCCCGGTAGCGATCAACGCCTCTTTCATTACCGCGGCGAAGTTCTCGATATCCTTCGGTACCAGCGTGCCCAAAGTGCAGATGCGGAAACAGCCGAGTCCGGCGACCTTGCCCGGATAGATCGTAAAGCCGCGCTCGTAGCAATAGTCGTGCACGGCCGTGAACGACCAATTCGGATCGGTCGGATAGAGATAGGCCAATACAAGACCGGACTGATGCTCCGGCGCGATCATTTCACGGAATCCGAGCGCCGCCAACTCTCGCCGCGCGAGCGCCGCCAACTCCTGATGCCGCGCGAAGCGGGTCTCCTCGCCGACGGCGAAGTACTCGTCGATCGCCGCGCGCAGGGCATAAACCGCCTGAACCGGCGGCGTGAAATGCATCTCGCCCGTGGTCTCGAAATAGTTATATTGGCGATACAAATTGCAGTAATAGGAACGCTTCGGGAAGCCAGCGCTCGCCTCGATAATATCGCGCCGTCCGATCACAAACGACAGTCCCGTTACGGCCATCAGACCCTTCTGCGCCGAAGACATGACGAAGTCGACCGGATCCTCACAGAGATTCAGCGGCAACATGGCCAGACTCGCCGTCGTATCGACCACGAAATAAGCCCCGGCCGCCCGCACCAGGGCCCCAATCTCACGTATCGGATTCAACACGCCCGTACCCGTTTCGTGATGCGTCGTATAAACCAGACCGACGTCGGGATACTCTTGCAAAGCCGCCCGCACCTCCTCCGGATCAATCGGACGATCGACCGGCAGATCCAGGACATAATGGGGCAGGTCGTAGTAACGGCAAATGTCAGCTCCCCGTGTCGAATAAGCGCCGTTATTGAGCACCAGAATTTTCTTCTCCGGCGGCAGTAGAGAGTTCAGACAGACATCCATATTGATCGTGCCGGAACCGCAGAAAGGCACCGCAGTGTGGAGATTCGGGTCACCGTGCACGACCCGCACCAGATCTTCCCGAATGCCCCGCATCAGATCGGCGAATTCGGTCTCGCGCGGGCAGATATCCGGCGCCAACTGCGCCAGGCGCACATTGCCGCTCATCGTGGCCGGACCCGGGTTCAGCAGAACCTTGCGCGGCACTTCCCGCACTTCGAGCCCCGGATATTCCGCGGCCAGAAGTTCCAGCTCGCGCCGCAGTTCCGCGGTACGTTCGGCTTCGCCATCATATCCCGTCGCGGGATCCGTTCCGTTCACGGCGGGGAAGTTACTCCCCTCCTCCACTTCCGTGAGCTGCCAACGATTATAAGTCGCAATTAACATAACGCCTCTATTTCTAATCCGCCTGCCAAAGCAAAGCGAAAACCGGCACCGTAATATCTTTCTTCAACGGTGCTACCTCACTCTCGGTAATTGAGTCCATAAGTTCCTCATAGCGGGCGGTAATCTCCTCTATCTTGGCATCGAGCTCGGCCGCGACCTTCTCGTAGCGTTCCTGCTTGGCGTCGACATCCTCGGCATAGCGTGCCACGTCTTTTGACTGCCTGGCACTGCGGCTGGCACTGCGCGCCGTTGTCGTTGCCCGACCCAAAGTACTGAGCCTACTGCGCCCTCTGCCCAAGAATAATGACAAAGCCGCGCTGCCCAGCGATATGGCCGTATCCGCCTTGGCGGCGCTGGCCTGCTCTTTCTCGCGGCGCACCGCCTGCTCCGCCTTGCGAATCTGCTCCTCCAGGCCGGCGAGAGTCCGCTCGTACTTTGCCGTCAGCTTGTCGATCTCCGCGTCGCGCAATTCCCGCGCCCGCTGTTCGACACGCAAGCGGAAAGCCCGCTCATCTTCGCCGTGATCACCGTACATCTTGAGCGGCTTACAGGCATAAACCGTAATCCGCTCATTGCGATAAAAGTAGTCAACCAACGCCCTCTGCCAGGCGGTGAAATTCGTGCGGGCGGAAATACCCTCGGGAAAGTCCGTATAGGTACCCGTGATCGGCGGCTGAGCGGAAAAGCTGTTCAAATCACGCTCTTCGTCAACCATCATGTCCCAGTCTACCGCCACGGGACCGGCCGAAAGCGGCACCCGCACCGTGCGTTCTTTTTCCGCGCTAACCGCCTTGGTCTTATCCTCAAACCAGACCTTAACCGTGGCCAGGATCCAGGGACGATATGCCGCCTGCGACTCGGGTGAAAGCGACCAGACCTGAGAGATACCGCTCGCCACGCGCGGAACACCGGTCAACTGCGGTGTCACAGCGGCGACGGGCGGAGCGACTGGAGTAGTAGAGGGCTCGGAGAATGGCTGCGCATACTGCCCGGCGGCAGCGCCGAATCCCTGCGGCACAAAGGGCGCGGCAACCGTGGCGCCCGCCGCAGCCGCAACGCCCGGGGCTCCCGGGAAAGCAGCCGCTTCCGGAGTGGATTCGGCAATCAACCGCTGCACCTCGGGGCGATTCAGCGGCCCACGCAAATATGACAGGCACCAGCGCGTCTCAAAGAGCAATGCCTGCCCGGCATGAACATTATTCATCAGAAAAACCCGCTTTTCGAGACCGGCCAACAGACGGTCAATGCCCGAACGTTCCAAAACCGTACCAGAAGAATCCGCTACTTCCTGTAGCCCATCCAGCAAGCGCTGACGGTCGCGCTCCGTCTGCAGACGCCCGATGAACCAGGTTCCGATATTAGACAGTCCTTTATAATCCAAATCAACCGGATTCTGCGTCGTGAGCATGACGCCCAGGCCGTAAGCACGTGCCTGCTTCAACAAAGTCAACAAAGGCTCCTTTGAGGGCGGGTTCGCCACCGGCGGAAAATACCCGAAGATCTCATCCATGTACAGCAAAGCCCGCAGGCTCGACGACGCGCTCTGTCGCCGCATCCAGCTTACCACCCGGTTCAACAGCAACGTCACAAAGAACATCCGCTCATTGTCATTCAAATGCGAAATAGTCAGAATTGAGATGCGCGGACGTCCCTTGGAGTCATAGAGCAGGTTGTCAATCGACAGGGGCTCGCCGCTCAGCCAGGCCGAGAAGCTCGGCGAAGCCAGCAGACTGTTGCAACGCATCGCCAAATTAAAGCGCTCAGACGCCGGATAGTACGTCTCCAACTGCAGCGCTCCGATAACGTTAAAGGGCGGCTGTTGAATCAGGCTCACCAGCGCGGGCAGATCGACGCTTTGCCGCTGCAACCACACCGCCAACAGAATATTCGTCAATAAAATATACTCGCGACTCTGCACCGGGTCCGCGTTGAGACCCAGGAGTCCCAGTAGCGCCGACGCCATACCGCCGGCCAGTTCCGCCAGCGCCCGGCTGTCCGCCGCCACCGCGTCACCCGGATAGCTGAACTGCTCAAGGATCGAGATCGGCCGCCCGCCCTCGTCGCCCGGCGTATACAGACGGAAATCGCAGTTCTGCCGCATCATCGCGATGCGCTCCTTCGACTGTCCCCACTGCGCCAGCCCGTCATTCCAGATCTTCGCCTGTCGTTCGGCAAATTCGCCCACACTCATCCCCTGCTGCTGCGCCTCATCCGGATTCACCCACGGCGCCAAATCCGCCCCGCTCAGACCGGGGAAAGACAGCATCAGGTTCGTCATATCCCCCTTGGGGTCAATCACTATCGCCGGTATGCCGTCTATCGCCGCCTCTTCAAGGACATCGATACACAGCCCGGTCTTACCGCTGCCGGTCATACCCACACAGATTCCGTGGGTCAGCAAATCCTTTGACCTATACAGGAAAGGATGCGCGGCTCTTGCTCCCGTCAACGCGTCGACTTCCCTGCCCAAATAGAAAACACCCAATTGTTCGTAATTCATCCGACACCTCTTTATTTTTAAAATTTCTCCAATTCCAACCAATCGCCCGTCTCGAGAAATCGGCTCAAATCCTCCGAAGCGGCACTGAACTGCCCCTGGACCGAAGTCGGACTGCCGCCGCCGCGAATTTCAAACGCCCGCTTCAACACATTAAGATACTCCCGCGCCCGCCCGCGCTTGCTGTCCGCGGCAAAGTCGGTCAGAACAAAGCGAAAGACCCGCTCCGCTCCGTTCTCGCTCTCCGACGGAGGAAATTCCGTTATGAACAGCAATGCCGGCCAAGCCGACGGTTCCGCTGCTTCGCTCTCCGCCGACTGCAGACGTTCCCTATAAGTTTTGCTCAGGAGTTCAATCGTATTGCGATTTACATTCGCCGCCTGTTCGGCGCGAATTCCGGTGCGCTCATCGTCGCGCGCCCCCGGTGGTAAATAGTCAACTCGGTAATACACATCCGCCGATTCAACGTCGCCGAGCACGACCGCATCCAACTGCTCCGCCAGACGTGCGGCGCGCTCTTCGGCCTGGGCCTGCAGAGCGAGCTTCAGCCCCTGATTGGCGGCTTCGTAACGTCCCAGCAGATCCTCAACGCCCCGCTCCAGTCCGAGAAGAGGCACCGAAAGCAGAGTTCCGGCCCGATCCGCCTGATCCAGCAGACGGTCGACAAAGTCCGCGCAACGCCGTCCGGCCACCATCGTCAGACGCACTCCGCCCTTCCAGGCCTCGTGGCGAATAATCCGCAAACCGCCGATCTCGCCGGTACGCCGCAGCTGCGTACCGCAACAGGCGCAACAATCCGTATCTTCAATCTCCACCAGCCGCACAACACCGTCCAGATCGAGCTTGGCACGATAGTCTCGCTCGGCCAGATCCGCCGCCGCGTGATAGCTTACTTCAATCGGCAAATCCGCCGCGATAACCCGCGCCGCGAGACGCTCGATACGGCGAATCTGCTCCGTGGTCAGCGGCCCGGAAAAGTCCAACGTCGTAGTCTCCTTACCGATCGCAAAGCCGACATTGTCCAGTCCGTATTCTCTTTTTACCAGCCCTGAATAAATATGTTCGGCGCTGTGTTGCTGCATATGATCGTAGCGACGTTTCCAGTCGATTTGCCCGCAAACTCTCCCGCCCGGTAGTAAGTCATCGGCACCAACACATAGATGCCAAATCCGCCCCCGCGCCGTAATCACAGCCAAGATCGCGACCTCGTCGTCCGGACGCGCTTCCGGCTCTCGCGGCACAGCTTCCGACTGTGCGCAATCCTCGGCACCGTCTTCCCCGCCGGCCGCTTCCTCCGGCCACAGATAGCCGACATCATACGGCTGTCCGCCGCCTTCCGGGTAAAAGCCGGTATCGCTCAACTCAACCAGCCAAAGATCGTCCTCGGTTAATTCCGGGGCATCACGTAGCGCCAAGCGCACCGCCTTGGCCAGCTCATGTTCCGCCGCCGCCAATTCGACACCTTCCGCTCCGGAAATCGGCAGAAGCGTCAGTACCGTGCTTCTCCAAGAGCTACAATAGGGATCGCGATATACCAAAATGTCAAAATTACTTACTCCCTGCTCGCGCAAGCTCGGCCTCGCTTCTACTCATCCGACTGCTGTTCGGGGGCAACGACACCGCCGTCGCCTTCAGTTTCGACAACGTCCGGCTCCGTCAACTCCGGCATCGGCTGCTCCGGCTGCACCACAACCGTCTCCGGACGCGGCTCAACCCGCGCAATCCGCGCTCCCCGCTTCTTACGCTCGCGTTTGGGCGGCAAGCCTTTCTTTATGCGATACCGGCGTCTCAACCTTACCAGGATAATAATAATGATCAGTGCCGGAAGCCAAATCGGCAGAGCGGCAACCAGAGTGATTCCCAGCCACTGGAAGAAACGCACCAGCCAGGCCGCGACGGACTTGAATCCGGACGCCGCCAGATACTTAACGTCATCCCAGCTCAGGGTATTCCAGTCCACTTCGCGCTTGAGCAGAGTCGGATCGTCCTCCTCCTGCAACTCGATGCTGAT
>JAAZJE010000071.1 GCA_012800515.1 Clostridiaceae bacterium | reverse complement strand
TGTTTTGACCAGGCGCTCACTGATTTGACCATCCTCGCCGTAACAGGCATAAAACGCCGGGAAAATTCCCCGGAATTTCTCAATATTGTACTCTTTCATCATTTTCCGTCCTTTTAGGCCTCTACAGAAGACCAAATATTAACTGCATGATATTATAAGGTTTAAGTAAATTTTCTTCAATCTGCTCTAACTATAAAATTGGATTTTCTGAATTATAGTGAAATTTTTGACATTATTCTGCTCTCACACAAGCTGAGAGGAATTTTGAATTTTCTTAGTGACTTTCTTAGTGATTTTAATAGAAAAAGAGTACGGGATGCCGTCTCAGCCACTATCCCGTACTCTGCTCCAACCATCCGGCTCCGGACCGGCGGTTGGCGGCCTGTTCCCGTTGGTTCAGGCCGCTTCTCTTTTACGTACTACCGGTTCCTTATTCTCCGGTAAAGTAGTAGCACCGCCCCCAGCCAGCGTAGCCAGCCGGTAAGCTGGTTATTCAGCCAGCCGGCGCGGCCGCTCGCCCAGGTCAGCCAGCCGCTCAGCCAGTGCGTGTTTGTGATCGTGAATCCGTCCGCCGCCGTGCCGGTAATCGCCTTCGTGTAGCCGAACGGTACCGCTGTCTCATCTACCGTGTAGACGATCGGCTGGCCGTTTTTGTTTACCGGCAGATCCGTGAAGGTTCCCGTCCAGTTGTTGCCCGCGTTCAGCGTCAGCGTTTTACCTTCAACCGCCGTTCCGTCCGCATAGAGCTGTACCGTGACGCTCTCAGGACGCATTTGTAACAGATCATCAGCATCATCCCAGATTTTTGTACCGGCAACAGTGGTCGTCTCCGGTACCTGCCGTGAAAACAGCAGATTGTCGATGGATAGCCGACCGGTGAGCGAAGGTAAAGCGTTTGTGTTTCTAGAAATGTAATACTGCATGCGGAACGTGGCCGGCTGATCGGTTGTGAGCATGGGCAGCAGGAGCGTTGACGTGAACTCATCGGGCTCCGGCGTACCGCGCTCCCATACTTTCAGGAAAATGCCGCCGTTAACGCGAATCAGCTTGGCCGTGCGCCACGTCCCCTGCGCGGTCAGGTCGGATCGGACGTAGGCCGTGTTAATGTACTTATCCCCCTCCTTATACTGGAAGCGGATCCCGTTGGCGGAGTTGAAATGAACAAATATGTATATGTCGCTGTCCTGCCAGAGATTGAGATAGAGATATTCGTTGGCGTAATGGGGCGGATACGTCGTCGTGGGGAACCGGAAGTCGAACTGTGCGGTATAATCGCCGGCGATCGCCCTGTCGATCTTGACCCACGGCGTTTTGCCGTCTTTCGACTGCAGCACCAGAATCTGGTTGCCGCCTTCCAGTTCGATATCGTAATAGACGTCCTCCGACTCTTTCTGCGCGGAATTGCTGGCGTAATTGTGTTCGTTGTTATGGCCGTTCTGTATTACGTCCCAGAAGGAATCTACGCCGACATCATAGCGTTCGAAATCATCATCAATAATGATTTCCTTTGTACCCTCTCCGCTCAGTTCGATAGGGGGAGGATTAACCGTTACTGTACAGGTTTTGCTCAGACCGCCGGTACTCAGCGTAATGACCGCCTCGCCGGGAGTATGCATCGTTACCACGCCTTCTGCGGAAACCGAAGCGATTTCCGGTTTATCCGAAGTAAACGCGATATCGCTCTGTTCAGGCAGCACCTTATAGGAAAGCGGGAGTTCCGTCATTTGGGCAATGCCCGCACAACTCTCCTGCAGCTCAATCTTCAGCGTCCTGCTCACGCGAACCGACTGCAAGGTAGCGTTACCACCGCTGATGGCGAACCCGGAAGCTTTGGCACCTTCTTTGACCGTCCAATTCTCCGGTTCTGTGCCGCCCTGCCATGCTTTCCAGAACAACGTCGTGCCGACTACGCCTACTTTGATATGAGATACTCCTGTCGGAACGGCAATACCGCCCGCGCCGAACAAAACATTGCCTGCCGTAGTCTGCATCGTAACGAAGGAATCGGCAGCAGCCAAATCAACGTCCGCCGCGATCGTGTAGCTGCCGTCCGGCGCAACTCCGAGCGGGAAAGTACCCAGTACCTGATTCGGGCTGCTTTCGGAAAGCGTCACTGTTGCGCCGCCGCTCCTGACCTCGATGGGCAAGTATTTGTCTATGTCGGGGTCTTCGATCGTAGTAAAGAGCGCTCTGGTGGGCGTATAGTACTGTACAGTCATGACTTTACCGTCAGGAAGAGTGGTGCAGTGCGGGTCGCCGGTGTCGTTGCTACGGGGATAGGCTGCCCAGTGCGAATCGAAGATCAGGTTCATCTCTGTCTCGCTCCAGCCGGCCGGCCAGTAAAACACCTTGCCGAGCGTATCGCGCGGTGCCACGCCGGAGATCGAGCGGGTCGCGAACACGCGGCCGCTGTCCAGGATCGTGAAGCCGGGGTGGTTGCACACTTCCGGCTCGCTACCGACCAGTATCCAGCTCTCCCCGCGGTCATCCGAGCGTAGCACCGTGCCGTTTACGGTCTGGAATACAAAGACCGTATCGCCGTCGGGAGAAACAAAAGCCGCCTCATCATGTACGCTGGTTCGCTCCGGCATCACATTGGGGATGTAAGTGGTGCGAATCTCAACCCAGGTCTGATTTGCCGTGTTCCACTCGAGCAACAGCGCGGCGGAGGTATTGCCGGTATACCATGGCACCAGTATCTGTCTGCTGCCGTCTTTGAAGATCGCGATGTCGCCGCGCTTCGGGCGCGCCACGATCATCTGCGGTTTGCTCCAGGTTTCGCCCTTGTCGGTACTGTGGCAGAGGAAGGTTTCGATCAAGTAACGCCTACCTTCGGAATTGAAGTAAGCTACCCAGAAAGTGAACAGCAGGACTTCTTCCTTGGTTCCGTCGCCGTCCATGTCAATGAAGCCGGAAACGAGATTCGGATCACGCGCGTCGGCCAGAACTTCATAAGTTGAGTTCGGCGCCGCCTTGAGCCGTGCGTAACGGCCGGAAAGCTCCGTGATTCCCCATTCTTCGAGCCTGGCCTCATCCACAACCGTCTTTTTGCTCCAGTTTGCACCGTTGTCATGGCTGGTATACTGCACGATTTTGCCCGCGCCCTCCTGCATTTGTCCGAGGCCAATAACGGGCGTATGGGCAATGTGTTCATACGCGGCGGCGATCACCGTTCCGTCGGACAGCGCCGCTATATCTGGGAAATGAAGCCGTAACGGAGCTTCCACCTGATCGAGCAGAGTCGCCGTCGGGTGAACCTCCTCCGCAGGCGCATTCACCTTCTGCGGAGGATCTGAACAGGCAGTTGCCGCGGCGGTTTTGAGCAGCGTGAGATTGTTGTCTGTATTCTGATAAGGATCGGGATAGGCGCCGTCCTCGTCCTGCAGAATGTCTGCCAGCGCCTCCGCCGTGATACCGCTCAGATCGGCAGCGGGATAGATGGTCTCAAGCGCGGTCAGCGCGGCCAGCAGCCGTCCTCCTTTTTGGCCAAGATGGACACTGTCGCGGTACACGATATCGCCAAGTCCGGCGGGTGCCGGCGCTGATACGTTTTGCACCGCCGCGCCGGTCGGGATCACTTTGGTAAATTTAGCGGCAAATTTTCCGCCGGAGGTTATGTTGTCCCGAAGCGCGGTGACTATGGCGTTGTACATGTTCTCTTGACTCTGCCAGTAATGCTTATTGAACGCCGCACCGTGTACGGACGACTTGTCCGTAAGAGCGTTCGAACAGGCCCAGGTCATGTTCCAGTAGAGATCGGCACCGGGAGAGAGGTCCTGCGCGAGATCAATCAGATATTCGAGATCGCTGTTGTATGACGCGGTAAAGCCGGCCGCCTCTCCGCCCTGCTGCAGCACGACGATATCCCAAGCCTCATCCTCCAGCGCATAGGCCAGCGTATACTTGCCGTTTCTGGCGTAAAGTTCGCCGCTGTCCGGGCTGGAACGCCAATAGGTATAATCAAACGCATTGCCCGCCGCGCTGCGTGCGTGATCACGGAGTGTCGCGTCCAACATAGCACCGTTGTCACGTTCCAGCAGTGCGACCATGGTGCTGTTGCCGGTCAGCTTTGCCAGCGAACTGAGATAATAGAAAGTGTCATGGCTCTGCTCATTGCCGATGACCAGTATGCGTTTGGTTCCCGGCGGGTAGACGACGCCGGATCCGGTAACGGTAACGGGAATAGTATAGGAGATCCCGCTCCGGCTACCGTCGGCATTGAGTACAAACGCGGTCAGCACGGTAGATCCCTCGGCGATCGCCTTGAGCGCACCCGAAGAGAACACTTTGACCACCGTGCTGTTTTCGCTTTCCCATTCCAGCGCCGGCTGAACACCGCCGGTAAAAGTGATCCCCGCGTCAATCTGCTCTCCCGCTGCGGCGGTTATGCTTTCCGGGACATCAGCCTCCAGCAGTCTGGACATCGAGATATTGTCCATGCAGATGTTCCAGTCGTACGGAGGTTCGGTGGCATTCATCGGACCGAGAGAAATACTTATATTTTGATTGGCGATAGCATCCGCGGTGATTTCGTCCTGCTG
>JAAZJE010000070.1 GCA_012800515.1 Clostridiaceae bacterium | reverse complement strand
TGCGAAGGAATATCTTGAATCCTGCCTGGTGGTGGAGGGAGCGGGGCAAGCGAGCCGGGCCAATGCAGGCGCGAGCGCCGGCGTAAGTTGCGAACACTGGCTTGAGTTGCGAACAAAGACGTGAAGCGCGGAGCTACTAATCCATCGTCGCCCGGGTGTTTTTTGAAGGATAATAAAAAAGTATTACCGCTATAAGAAAACAGCTGGTTTTTACCGCTATAATAAGATAGCTGGTTTTGTGCTACCGAAAAAAGCAGGAAAATATAGCTTTAGTTGAACGAACCGATAAGTTCGGTTTTTTTGTGCCTGTCACCTGGGTCGTAGGCGAGGAAAATGCGTATTGATCCAGTGGCGGGCATTTTTTTTGCGCGCAGGTGGCCAAACATCCGGCTTTGGCAGAAGGGGTAGTACGATGTAGCGCAAGCACGGCTACGGTAGTTGTTGATGTGGCGGTGACATCGGCAAAATTGCAAGTTGTGCCCGCACCGCATACAAGTTGTGCCTGGGTTATGTGCGAGCTGTGGATCTGCCGAGGGCGGTGGCAAAAATGTAAGTTGTGGTAAAAAGTGCGGGTGAAAGTGTTGGTGAAAGTGCGGGTGAAAGTGTTGGTGAAAGGGCTAGTGGAAGTGCGGGTGAAGGTATTGCGGATTTGCCGAAGAGTCTGGTATTATTTCGACATTGATAGAAGGAGCGAGGCAAGCCACAGTATGAAAAATCTGCGTACTAGGTCAGATGCGGCGGACGACAGCCACTTGCGCTGGTCGGCCGGGTACATTCGTCAGATGGATCCTCGCCGACGTCACTAAGTCCCTGCAATCTCTGATTGGCTGAACTCAGATTGAGCGTACCGCTCTGTACTGCGAGTGTGCTTGAGGCGGCGCATGTCGTTGTCGTTCCATGAAAGGGGCAAAGATGAGTGAAGAGCTGGAAAATGAAATAGCCGGTTTTCGGGAATTACTTGAAAAACGGGATATGCATGCTTTGCGTGAGTTTTTGTCGCCGATCAATGAGGTGGATATCGCTCTTATGATTGAGAATACCGGCCGCGATGAATCTGCGCTGGTTTTTCGCCTTCTGCCTAAGGAAATAGCTGCCGACGTATTCGCGAATTTGCCGATTGAGCGGCAACAGGATCTTATTGAGGCCTTTTCCGACCGTGAAGTCAGTGAGATGATAAACGCACTGTATGTTGACGACGCTGTTGACTTACTTGAGGAAATGCCGGCTAATTTCGTGCAGAGGGTTCTGCGCCAGGCCGACAGCACGCGGCGCAAAGTTATCAATCACTTTCTGCGTTATGAGGATGGTTCCGCCGGTAGCCTGATGACGGCGGAGATGATTCACCTGCGGAGCGAGATGACAGTTGGTGAGGCGATTCAACGGATTCGTGACTATGGGGAGCATTGCGAAATAATCGATACCGGCTACGTGACTTTGCCGGATCGGGTTCTCGAAGGATATATCAGTCTGCGCACACTGCTGACTTCGTCGGATGATGAGTTGGTCGGCGATCTGATGGAGATTGACGTTATCAGTGCGCGAACCAACGACGACCAGGAAAAAGTTGCCCACCTATTTAGCAGGTACGACCTGCTTTCGCTACCGGTTGTTGATAACGAAAATCGTCTCGTCGGTATAATCACAATTGACGACGTCGTTGATGTTATCCAGGAAGAGGCGACCGAAGATATCGAGAAAATGGCCGCTATTGTGCCGACCGAAGAATCGTATCTGCGCACCGGGGCTTGGGTGCAGGCGCGTCACCGGGTCGGTTGGCTCCTGGTGCTGATGATCTCGGGAGTACTTAACGGGATTATTCTTCAGCGCTATGAATCCGCGTTTTTGGCCATGCCGATTCTGGTTTCGTTTGTGCCGATGCTGACCGGAACCGGAGGTAATTCCGGCGCGCAGAGTAGTACTCTGGTTATCCGCGGTCTCTCGCTGAATGAGATTACACCGCGAGATTATTTCAAGGTGTTTTGGAAAGAATTTCGGGTTTCGCTGATTGTTTCCGCTATTTTAGGCCCGATAAATTTTGTTCAGATCGGACTTCGCACCGGCAATAACTGGATGCTGGCGCTGACGGTCAGTCTGGCGTTGAGCGCTATTGTCATTCTTGCGAAACTGGTCGGTGGCACCTTGCCTCTGTTGGCAAAAAAGCTGCGGCTCGACCCGGCTATCCTGGCCGCGCCTCTGATTACAACGATTGTCGACGCTATTGGCCTGATCGTCTACTTTGGCGTGGCGATGCTACTTTTGCCGATTTAGAGACAGCTTTGCCGGCAAAAATTTGAGTTGTGTGTCCGGGTTCGGGTTGTTGAGAAGTTGAGCGGGCGACAGCGGCTCGCAAGTTCGGCAGGCTCGCAAGGCTCACAAGGCTGATTTGACAATGGGAATTGTGCCAGGTAGAATGAACAAGCTGTTGAGGGGGAGGATCTCCCGTCGCAGGCAGTTGTTGGTGAACAGGCCATTTTAGCTCAGTAGGCAGAGCGCATCCATGGTAAGGATGAGGTCACCGGTTCGATTCCGGTAAATGGCTCCACTGATCCCCGGGAGATGCGGTCTTCCGGGGATTTTAAATTGTAAAGGAGTAGACAAATGAAATTTGAAATAGCGCATTGCAACATTAATGTACAGGATTTGGATAGAGCGATTGCTTTTTATGAGGAAGCTTTGGGTCTTCGGGTCGTGCGCAAACATGAGGTGCCGGACAGTTCTTTTATTCTTGTCTTTTTGACCGATGAAAGCGGAGAATTTCAAATAGAGCTGACCTGGCTACGTGACCATGCGGATCGTCCGTATGATCTCGGCGAAAACGAAAGTCACATTTGTTTCCGCACCGACGACTACGAGGCGGCCCATGCCCATCACAAGGCGATGGACTGCATATGTTACGAAAACCCCGGCATGGGGCTCTACTTCATCTGTGATCCGGACGGTTACTGGCTGGAAATCGTTCCCGTGCGTCGTTGAGGATACGCCTCTAGTATTTCCCCCGGACTTGAAAGTATAGTGAGTGCATGAATACAGTGAATGGTGATAAGCAATCTGATACTGGTTTGAGAACAGTTGCGGGCGGTGTGAACGAGGGGCGTCATGCGGTTCTGGCACAGGCTCTGCTCAGTGCCTGTCACCGTGTTCAGGAAGAGTACGAAGCGGAGATTGCCGCGCGCTACGGCGACTGTGGTGACGGCGACGAACCCGAAGGGGATTTTCACGCGATTATGGCCAACAACCTGACGGCTTGGTTTGCGACGCCGCTCTCCGAGCTCGACGGCATCAGCCCTAACGATTATATTCGCAGCTTGGATGATACCGCGGAATTGCTTGAGCTTTTTGCGGTTCTTTCTGGTACCGGTGTCGAGCCCATGCCGGATCTATTAAAGATTCGCCTCGGCCGTGACCATACCGGCGCAACTGCCGGCCTGCGCCGCTTCGTTATTAAAGCCATTGAAGAGCGTGATGTGCTTCCGGACGAAGGTTTTGCCGTTGCCCACAGTGCTCTTGAAATCCTCGCCGAATGGGAGGATGAAGATTTTGCCCCCGAGCTGCTCGCCGCCTTTGAAAGCATTCCTGCTCCCGATTTCGAGGATTTTGCACTGTCGCAGTCGATTGCCCAATTTTTCGGTCGTTTTCACGGGCTCGTACCGCTCCTGATTGAACGCATTGAGGAGCGGCTTGCTACCGGAGAGATCCTGACCGGAGCCGCCGACTATATCCTCGTTGCACTCAGCCTGATCGGCGCAGGAACCGGCGACAGCGCTATCTACCGTATATTCACCCGGGCGATTGAGCAGATGCGTTTGCCTGAGATGGTGATGCTTATGCTTGTCGACCTCGGCAATCCGCGAGCAGTTACTTTTCTCCGGGCATATTTGCAGCGCAATCTCCAAACCTTGAGCCTGGCACAGTATCGCCAGTGTGTTTCCAGCATTTCTGCCCTGCACGGTCGCTACGACGACTTGCCGCGTTACCCGAATAAGTAGGGGATACTGTTCGTAAAAGGCGGACGCGCCGCGGCGCAGATTGGTGGCAGATTGGCGGTTGTGCAGGCTGTTGTGCCGCTGTTGTTATTGTTGGCTGTTTGACCGCCGTTGCGTATCATGTTAAAATCCGGCTCGGCTGACGTTCAAGAGACGGATGCTTACACTCACTCATGCGGGATTAACTCAGTGGTAGAGTGTCACCTTGCCAAGGTGAAAGTCGCGAGTTCGAATCTCGTATCCCGCTCCACAATTTGACCGCCGTGTACCGGCGGTTTTTTGTGCAACCGAGATGTGCTAAACTAGGAGCGATAGCCTAGCTTGCAACCACACAAAAATTTGAAAGGCGACTTGGAGGCATACCGACACTATGGCTGCTGTCACACTGAAAAAATTGATTAATGATTTTAAGCTGGAGGAGCTCACCAACTTCGGCAATACGGAACAGATTTTGATTTCCGTCGCCGACGTGACCCGGCCGGGCTTACAATTGGCGGGTTATTTCGAACATTTCGGCCCCGACCGTCTGCAGCTGATCGGCAATATGGAATATGCGTATCTCTCGCAGATGTCCTCCGAAGAGCGCCTGAGCCGTCTGGACAACCTGTTCCGTCGGAAAATTCCCTGCATAATTCTCACCGCCCGACATGAACCCTTCCCGGAGATGTACCAATGTTCCGAGAAATACTCGATTCCGTTGCTGCGTACGGAGGAAATCACGGCTTCGTTCATGAGTTCGCTCATAAAGCATCTTAATGTCGAGTTGGCGCCGCAGACTTCGATGCACGGGGTTCTCGTCGAGATTTACGGCGAAGGAATTCTGATTCTGGGTGAAAGCGGAGTTGGTAAATCCGAGACCGCAATGGAGTTGGTTAAACGGGGACACCGCCTGATCGCCGACGATCTCGTCGAAGTGCGGCGCGTTTCCGACACGACTTTGCTCGGTCGGGCACCCGAGATTATCCGCCACCTGATCGAGATCCGCGGAGTCGGCATTCTTGATGTCAAGGAACTCTACGGAGTTTCTTCAGTCAAAATGCAGGAAAATATTAACTTTGTGATTAATCTCGAACTTTGGGACGAGGATAAAATTTATGAACGCATGGGGATTAACCAGGAGTATACGGAGATTCTCGGTATCCGGGTACCGTCGACGAACATCCCGGTTCGCCCGGGGCGCAATCTGGCCGTAATCGCGGAAGTGGCGGCGATAAATTTCCGCCAGAAACAAATGGGGTATAATGCGGCTCGTGCGTTGACGAATCGCCTTTTCGGAACCGACCAGGTTGGCATGTCGGACGACCCCGGCCTGGCTCCCGACTACGACAAGGCCGTCTACGACAATACATAGTTGATTTAGGAGTTTAAACTGTGACGGAAGCAGTTTTTACATTTAGAGATGAATTTTCAGTCGCGCGACCGACAGCGGTGGAAACAGCGCCGGTCGAGCCAGTTTTTGAAGGCAACAATGACATTTGGCTGGAGAAGCTGCCGCTTGAATTGCGTTACCGCATTCGGATTGAC
>JAAZJE010000069.1 GCA_012800515.1 Clostridiaceae bacterium | reverse complement strand
CGTTGGCCAAGCGACCTTGGCGGATCTCCGCCCTCCGAGGTAGGTGGACAAAAATTGCGACGTCCGCGCGATCCGTGTCAGGGATCGAAAATATTGTCCACCCGCTGTTTTTTGTGCGGAGCGCGGTAGTCCGCCATTCTTGATGCGTTGATAGAGCGACCTTGGCGGATCCCCGCCCTCCGAGGTAGGTGGACAAAAATTGCGACGTCCGCGCGATCCGTGCCAGGGATCGAAAATATTGTCCACCCACTGTTTTTTGTGCGGAGTGCGGTAGTCCGCCATCTTTGATACGTTGGCCAAGCGACCTTGGCGGATCTCCGCCCTCCGAGGTAGGTGGACAAAAATTGCGACGTCCGCGCGATCCGTGTCAGGGATCGAAAATATTGTCCACCCGCTGTTTTTTGTGCGGAGTGCGGTAGTCCGCCATCTTTGATGCGTTGATAGAGCGACCTTGGCGGATCCCCGCCCTCCGAGGTAGATGGACAAAAATTGCGAAGTCCGCACGGGCTGTTGCAGATTTAACAAATTGCTTGACCCTGGGGGTTATTGCCGGAGTCGGTATGGGCGCATAAGTTGTAAAGTTGGCAAAAGCCAAATAAAGCCCCCCTTGTCGACGCTTGGCAAATCCGTTAATATGCACACAGCTAAATGAGGTGGGGAGGGGCGGCTTGTTCAGATGAAATTCTTCGCGAATTTACCGCGCAATACACAGGTGCAACTGAAGCTTGAGCCGTTTAACTCGCTTCTTAATACCACGGTGTTGTTCTATATACCGCTCCTGATGAAGGCAGTCGGGCTTGCCGAGAGTGAGATCGGTCTGATCGGCTCAATCAGTATGGTAATCGGCGTGCTTTCGCAGTTGGTTGCGCCGCTGATTGTGGATGTCTTGGGCAGGCGCAAAGCACTTGTTCTGGGTACCTATCTCAGTTGGGTTTTGCCGATGATAATTTGGTCTTTTGCGGCCGACTTTGTGGGCTTTTTGATGGCAAATATGTTCAATAACATGGTGCGCATCTGCTCGCTGGCCTACTATTGCTACAATACGGAGGATGTGGATGATGCCTACAAACCCGCCGTTTTCAGTTATCTTTCGCTACTTGGTCACGGGAGCGGCGTTATGGCACTGGTCATGGTTCCTCTGGTCGGGCATTTCGGCATGATACCTACGGTGCGCGTCCTGGCGGCGCTGTCGGCTGTGGTGATCGGCATTGTTTCAACAGTCAGATTTTTGCGAATGACGGAGACCTCGGTCGGGCTGGAGGCGATTGCCGCAGCTCGCGCCGGACGGCGATACCGCTTGGAAATCCTGCCTTCATTGCGTATTCTTCTCGCCGATCGGTCGCTACGCCTGCTCATGCTGGCTGAAATCTTGTGGAACTTCTCCGCGGCTATGAACGCATTTATGATAATTTATTTGCGGGATCAGCTCGGCTTCTCGGCGAGTATGATCAGCTTTTTGCCGGCTGTCAGTGCCGCGGTCGGACTGACGACGTTTTTTGTGACCAATCGAGTTCGTCTGAAGGGAAGCAGCGGTCTTCTCCTCGGGACGCTTAGTTCGGCGCTCGCCTTGGTTTTGCTTTACTTAATTCCGCCGGGCAATGTAGCCGCCGTGATTGTTTTCTATGCGCTCCATACGCTCAGCCTGTATGTATTTGGTACCGCCCACGGCCCGCTATTCAATATTTCCGTTCACCAAGCAAATAAAACACGCATATTCTCCGTCGATCAGTTGGCGGTGCTGACGGCGATTATTCCGGCTTCGTATCTCAGCGGTTATCTCTATGAAATAGATCCGTTGCTTGTTTTCTATGTGCGTATTGGGCTGTTGGCCATGTGTGTGCTGGTGGTGGTATTGTTTATTCTTGAGCAAAGGCGTCTGCTCCTTAGCTCGGTTCGTTCCTAAAATCGGGCGTCGGTCGCGGTGTTGATTGTGAGTTCGGTTGCGACTGGGGGCACGCCTAAGATTCGGCGTCGGTTTCCTCTGTGCCGTTTAACGGCAGGGGGCAGTGATCCTGGGCGTAAATATATTCTACCTGATTTTGTTGCAACACTTCGAGCCACTCGTCGTCGAGTTCTTTGTTCGTGACCAGGTAGTCGATATCCGTCCAAGGGACGATCAGGGTTGAGGCACGCAGATTGAACTTGCCGTCGTCCATCAGGAGGAAGACTTCGCGGGAGTTGCGGATGCAGCGCTGAATCAGTTCTGCGTTGTATTCGTTAATTTCGAAGATGCCGCGTTCCTTAGAGAGGGCTCGGCACGAAAAGAAGAGCTTGTCAATCTCGTAGCGGTCGAAGAGTTCGCTCGCCTGCGGTCCGATGAAAGCCATCTGTTCGATAAGCAAGGTGCCTCCGGAGCAGATCAGAGTGAAGTCTTTGTTGTTCCGAGCCAGCGTGATCAGGAGTTCAGGACTGTTGGTCAGGACGGTTAGGTTGTGGAAGGGGCGGAGCAGTTCTGTCATCTGCATCACCGTTGTCGACATGAGCAGGGTCAAGGTGTCGCCGTCGTTTATGTGCTGAGCCGCTGTCCGTGCAACCAGCCTCTTACCGGGCTGATTCTCGCTTTCGCGCACAAAGAGCGGAATTGTGGGCAAGGCCTCGTTGATGATGGCTCCGCCGTGAATTCGTTTCAGGAAGCCGGTGGTCTCCAGATTCTCCAGGTCGCGTCGGATTGTTACCTCGGCGACATCAAATAAACGGCTCAGCTCGGTGACGGAAACATTACCATCGCGATAGACCAGATTCGTTATTTGCTTGCGCCGTTCCTCTCCCAGCATATGTCCTCCGAATGTTCGATAATGATCGTATTTGTTCTTGTTGTCCAGTGTAGCATGCCTAGAGAGACAAATCCAGTCTTCGGGACAGGTGACGGATTTATTGTGATGGGTTTTTTGTGTGGGAAATTTCCCCGGAGCCGGAGAATCGGGCCGTTTTTTGTGTACGCTTGCGCAAACTTGCGCAAACACTTGCGCAAACTTGAAAAAAAGGGCTTGAGTTGGAAATGTTTTTATTTATAATTGAAGGCGAGGAGTTTGATCACCTAAAGATCGATTCTGTGCGGGTCGGCACATGATCGTACTTTATAGTGAATGTAAAGAGAAGAGGCGGAGGCATCTTATGAAATGGTTAGGAATTGATTTGGGAACGACTTATCTCAAGGCGGCGCTGTTTGATGAGCGTTTGCAGCGTTTGCAAGTCAGACGTCTGCCGGTTAACTATCAACGTTCGCCGGGTCGGGCGACCTTTTCCGCGGCGGAGTTCACTCGGAGTTTGGCAGAATTGCTGCACGAGTTCGACACCGATGATATCGGCGCCATCGGCCTGACCGGTCAGGCTGAAACGATGGTCGTATTGGACGCGGCGATGCAGCCGATATCTCCTTTCTACTCTTGGATGGATTCCCGTGCCGAGCTCGAGGCCGAGGAGCTTAAGCGACATTTCGGTGTCTCGGAGCTTATCGCTCAGCGCGGTTCGCTCGAGGTCGATGCATCGGAACCCGCTCCCAAGGTACTCCATCTCCAAAGACATGAGCCGGAGGTGATGAGTCGGGCAGGTCGCATATTGGTGATCAAAGATTATGTTACCTATCTTCTTACCGGAGAGATTTGCACGGAAAAATCGATTGCGTATTTTACGGGCTATTATGCTTCGGGGCGAGAAGAGTTTTGGGCGGAAATGCTGGACTACATCGGCTTGCGCCCGGAGCAGTTACCGCAAATAGTCGAGCCCGGGGTATCCGCGGGGGTGACAACCCCACAGGCTGCCGAACAGTTCGGGATTCCGGCGGGCATACCGGTCAGTGTCGGAGCTCTGGATCATTTTGCCGGCATGATCGGTTCCGGCAATCTGGAGCCGGGAACAGTGACCGAGTCCACCGGCACGGTGATGACAATGGCTTCTTTTGCGCGTACGGGGCGCTTTGCCGATGATATGACACAGCGGTCCGCACAGCCGCATTATCTGCTCGACGGCAAAGCGTCGGGTGATGTTTTCCTAACCTGCTATTATGGACCGATGCCTGATACGAGGGTGTTTATGCCCGTCATTACGAGCGGCGGCGCATCTTTGGAGTGGTATCGTGACGCCTTTCTGCCGGGGCAATCCTTTGCGGATATAGATGATGTTTGTCTGGAAAAGGAGAGCTCCGGGCTGGCTTTTCTGCCCTACCTATTGGGTAGCAATCCGCCGGAGAATGATTTGCGGGCAAGCGGTCTGCTCTATGGGTTGAGGAACGACCACGACGCGTATGATGTTGCCCGTTCGCTCATGGAGGGGGTGGCACACGTGTTGCGGCGCAATCTGACTCCGTTGCGCACTGGCTGTGGGGCCATAGAACGAATTATTTCCACCGGCGGCGGAGCCAAATCGGCGCTTTGGTGCCAGCTCAAGGCCAATGTAACCGGTCTGGAATTTGTCGT
>JAAZJE010000068.1 GCA_012800515.1 Clostridiaceae bacterium | reverse complement strand
GTACTGCACTTTGGATCGGCGTGCCGATCCATGGGAGCTACTGGTTTCGACGATTCTGGCGGCACAGTGCACGGACGCACGCGTGAATCAGATTGTTCCGGCGCTCTTTGCCGAGTTTCCCGACAGCGAGGCCTTTGCCGAATCTACACCCGAGGAGATTGAGCCTTGGATCAAGACCTGCGGCATTTTCCGTAATAAAGCAAAATCAATTCACGGTGCCGCCCGGGCGCTTCACGAGCGCTTCGGCGGCGCTGTTCCGGACAATTTGGTTGACTTGGAGAGCCTGCCCGGAGTGGGGCGTAAAACCGCGAACCTGATCCTCGGCGAGTGTTTCGGGCGGCCGGCCATAGTGGTGGACACACATTGTTCTCGGATCAGCCAGTTACTTGGTCTGACCGCCGAGCGTACTCCGTTGGGAATCGAGCGTGAACTTCAAGAAGTTTTGCCGCCCGAGCATTGGATCGGCTGGGGGCATTATATGGTGGAGCACGGACGTAATCTCTGCGTATCCGGCCGACCGCAATGCGGCGACTGCGCGCTGGTCCCGTATTGTGCCTACGCCTTGAGTGAAAGCGACGAGAGCCCCGAGCGATGACGGAGCGGTGGCAGCCACAGCCGGCGGATCGTACGGCGGAGAATCGCGAGCGGGAATTTTGGCAACAGCCCGTAACGGCACTCAAGGGTATTTCACAAAGCCGCGCCAAACTCCTGGCGCAACTCGATGTTTACAATTTCCGCGATCTTTTACGGCTTTTCCCGCGCGACTACCATGATTGGAGCCAATTAACGCCGCTTTCCGAGCTCCGGGAAGGGGAGGAGGCCACGGTGTTGGCGGTCTGCACCACCGAGCCGAATCTCCGTTATCGCGGGGCGCGTTCCACTCTGCGGGTGACCTTCAGGGACGCGACGGGCGGAATAGTCTGCCTGTGGTTCAACTCCCCCTTCTTTGCCGATAAATTGATTAAAGGACAACTCTATCTGCTGCGCGGCCGGGTTCGCTCATACGGGCAGCAAAATCAGATGGTCAATCCGCATTTTCAACCGCAGGATCGGATGTTGCTGGGCGGAGAGTCCGTGTCCGTGCCGCCCGAGGGCGTGAATTACCGCGAGATCGACCCCGGTAATTTGGCGGCGACTTTTGTGCGGCCGATATATCCTCTCGTCGCCGGATTGCAGCAGGGGAATGTGCGCAATTGGGTTGAGGCAGTGCTGGATCGGGCTCTGGAGAGGGGCTATCTGCGGGAGGTTCTGCCGGCGCCTCTGCGGCGGCGCCAACGCCTCTCGACCGGCGAATACGCGCTTATCCGCATTCATCGGCCGGAGACACAGGAGACTTATTCGATTGCCCGGCACAGGCTGGCCTTTGAGGAACTGTTTTTTACGGTGCTCGGTCTGTTGCGTCTCGGGCGGCGGGCGCGGGACGGCTTTGCCGCTTTCCCGGTTCGGCTTGATACCTCCGATGAGGAGTTGTGGCAGGATACCGTCAGCAGGTTGCCGTTTGCGCTGACCGGGGCGCAGAGCCGCTGCTGTGATGAAATCGCCGCAGATTTGGCGGCGGAACGGCCGATGAATCGACTTTTGCAGGGTGATGTCGGCAGCGGCAAGACCGTCATTGCGGCACTTGCGGTTTTGCGGGCAAAGCTGGCCGGCGGACAGTCCGTTCTTATGGCGCCGACCACGGTGCTGGCCGGGCAGCATTATTCGACTTTAGTTAATATGTCGGGACTCGACAGCCTGCGCGTGGCGTTGTTGACCGGATCAACGCGGGCCGCCGAACGACGGAATATTTTGGCCGCTCTGGCCGCCGGCGAGATAGATTTGCTGGTCGGCACTCACGCGGTTCTGACCGAGGATGTCGTATTCGCGAATTTGGTGCTGGCGATTACCGATGAGCAGCACCGCTTCGGAGTGCGGCAGCGAATCGGCCTGCTCAGTGGTGAAAATAGTAGCCCGCACGTCCTGGTGATGTCGGCGACACCTATACCCCGTTCCCTGGCACTGGTTCTGTACGGCGACCTGGATGTATCCGTGGTCGACGAACTGCCGGCGGGGCGTCAGCCGATTGCCACTTATACGGCACGCTCGGCCGACTGGCCGCGGGTTCTTGAACTGGTGCGCAAACGGGTTAATCTCGGTCAGCAGGTCTACGTGATTTGTCCGCTTAAATACGCCGACGAGACGGATGAAGATGAGAAAATTGCGCGCGATCCGGAGGCGGATTCGCCGGTTGAGCTGGGCAATTCCGCGGCGGAGTCGGTCTTCGAGTGGCTACGGAAAGAGGCGTTGCCGGATCTGCGCTCGGGGCTTCTGCACGGCGGTATGAAGGATCGCGAAAAGAACGCGGCCCTGGCGGCTTTCCGCGCCGGAGAGACGCAGATACTCGTGGCGACCACGGTCGTGGAGGTCGGGGTCGACAACCCCAACGCTACTCTGATGCTGGTTCTGGGGGCGGAGCGCTTCGGTCTTTCGCAATTACACCAGTTGCGGGGCAGAATCGGCCGCGGTTCGGAGGCCTCCGTGTGCGTGCTGATGTCGGATACGGACAAGGAGTTGGCGCGCGAACGCTTTAAGGTACTGTGCCGCAGTAACGATGGTTTTTACCTGGCGGAGCAGGACCTCAGATTGCGCGGTCCGGGGGATCTATTCGGCGTGCGTCAGCACGGTATTCCCGAATTTCGTCTGGCCAATCTCTATACGGACCAGGATCTGCTCCGGGCGGCCACCACGGAGGCGCGACAAATCATGTCCGCGGATCCGGACCTGGCGCTACCGGAGAACAGTCAATTGCTCAGGGGTTTGGATGCCGCTTTCGGAGAGCGCCTGACCCATATCGGCTTATAGAATGTCCGTATTACTATCGGTTTATAGAACCGCCCGAATTTTCGAGGAGAGAAAATGCCCACTGTCATTGCCGGTAAGGCCAAATCAATTAAATTAAAAACGCTCAGGGGGCTCGACACGCGCCCGACGGCCGCCCGGGTCAAAGAAGCGGTTTTCAGTTCTTTGGACAGCCGTTACGCATTTGATTGGAGCGCGCTGGCGGTGCTGGATTTGTTTGCCGGATCCGGGCAATTGGCCATTGAAGCACTCAGTCGCGGCGCGGCCCGGGCGGTTATCTGCGACGCTTCCTGGCAGGCGCGCTCCGTGATTCTCGACAATCTGACCCGAACCAGCCTGGGAGACTCGGCGCAGGTACATACGATGAAGGCCGCTCGTCTGTTGGAACGGCTGGCTTCACAAGAACAGCGTTTCGACCTGGTCTTTATCGATCCGCCCTACGACCGGGCGCGGGAGATGTGGGACGAACTCGAGCCCCTGTTGCCGCCGGTATTGAATCCGGGGGCGGTTTTGGTGCTGGAGCAGGCCGCCGGGCAGACTTTTGAGCCGAATGTCACCGAATTGAAACAGTTCCGTCGTTGTCAGTACGGAACAACGATGATATTATTTTTAGAGTATTCAATCGTGGGGGTACAGGATGGAGATCTTGGTATATCCGGGCAGTTTTGATCCGATTACAATCGGACACGTGGATATTGCGCGGCGTGCGGCGAAATTGTGCGACACTCTCTATGTTGTGATCATGCGCAACCCGTCGAAAAAGACGGCCTTCTCCCCGGAAGAACGCGCCTGGATGGCCGAAGTCAGCCTGAAGCCCTATCAGAATATTAAGGTTGAGATTTCCTCGGGGCTGTTGGTGGATTATATGCGCCGAAAGAAAGCCGCCGCCGTTGTGAGAGGACTGCGCAGTGAGTCCGACTTCCGCTTCGAGGCGGAGATGGCCGCGGCGAACCGCCTGCTTTACAGCGATTATGAAACGATAATGTTGCCCTGCAGTGCCAACCTGGGCTTTACCAGTTCGTCGATTGTGCGCGAAGTCGCGGCTTACGGCGGAGATATATCCGGGATGGTGCCGTTTGAAGTGCGGGATTATATTTCCGAGCATCTGAGAGAACACCAGGTGTAGAGGGAGGGGAGCAATGACCGATAATATAAATGTTGTGCCGGAAACCGCGGAAGATGAGAGCGCGGACAGCAGTAATTTCATCGGCTATATCGATCAATTAGAGGATCTGGTTGTTCAGGCAAAAGGATCGCCCTTCTCGAATCGTTGCTCAATCGAACGGGAGGATCTGTTAGTTTTGGTTGCTAATCTGCGGGAGAGTTTGCCCGAGGAAATCCGTCAGGCGCGCTGGGTGCTGAGTCAGGCGAATAAATTACTAGAGGAGGCGCGGCGTGAGGCGACCAATATTATAAGCCAGGCCGAAAGTCGTATGGCCAAGATGATTGATGAGCATGAGATTACGCGTCAGGCCTCGGCTCGGGCCACACAGACGGTTACAGCCGCCAATCAGCAGGCGGAGCAGATTCGCGACGGTGTGCTCTATTACTGCCACCAGTGCCTGGATGAGGTGGAGGATCGGCTTGCAACCGTACTGGTACAAATTCAAAAAGACAAACAGGAACTCTCGGCCGGATAAGCGCTGAAACTATATCAAATATGAAGCGTAAGATAGAATCTGTTTTGGTCCTGTTCGGCGGTGTTTCGGTGGAACACGAGGTTTCCTGTGTCTCCGCCCGTAATATTGTCGATTATCTGCTTAGCGAAGGTGTCGAAGTTGATATTGTTGGCATTGCCAGGTCCGGCGATTGGATTCCTTTTTGTCTTGATCCCGAACTGATGATTTCCCCGAATTGGGAAGATTTGGCGCGAGCCGCTTTGCCCGATACAGCGGACTCCGCCGCTGTCGGCTTTGCGGACATCCTCTCTGGGGGAAGTGTTTTTCATCCTCGGGAAGTATTGCGACGGCTCTGCGGTGGGCGTCTGCCGCAGGTAGTTTTCCCGGCCGTACACGGAATCAATTGCGAAGACGGAACTCTCCAGGGCTTTCTGGAAATGTGCGGTCTGCCCTATGTCGGCAGCCCCGTCACCGCCTCCGCTCTCTGTATGGACAAGGTCAAGACAAAACGTATTCTGAGCAGTGCCGGTTTGCCGGTCTGTCCCTTTGTGCCGATCAACCGCCGGGAATGGCGGCAGAACCCGGAGGGTTGCGCGAAATCGTTACTCGAAGGTATGGAGCTTCCGCTCTTTATTAAGCCTTCCAACGGCGGCTCATCGGTAGGCACACAGATTGTCCGTTGCCGGGAGGAGTTGGCCGATGCCGTAGAGACGGCACTTCAATATGACGTTGAGGTTCTGGCCGAACCGTATCTCACCAAGCGCGAAATCGAGGTCGCCGTTCTGGGCAATGATTACGCCGAGCGTCTGTCCGCCGGCGAGGTTGTTATGTCCGAAAGTGTCGATTACTACGATTATCGAACGAAATATCAGGATACCGAGAAACCGCAGAGCTGTCTGGCCATCCCGCCGGATTTGCCCGCCGAAATGCAGGAACTGGCTTCACGCCTGGCTGCCGAAGCCTACCGCCTGCTCGGTTGCCGCGGTTTGGCGCGGGTGGATTTTTTTATTTTGACCGATGCCGTCGCCCGCAATCATGAGTGGTCGCGTCACGGCTTGGTGATTAATGAGATCAATACTCTGCCCGGCTTTACTCCGATCAGTCTCTACCCGCGTGCTATTCAATATTCCGGTCTCAGCTACGGGCAGTTGGTTTTGCGGCTTTGCGAGCTGGCACTCGAGTCCTTTGAATCTAATCGTCGCCTGGAGACGTTTCAGCCACAATCTTAGCGATTTCCGTCTGTAGCACGGCAATGCGTTGCTCTGCCGCGGGGCGATTTTTTCCGACCGTCCATATATAAAATTTCAGTTTCGGCTCGGTTCCGGAGGGACGCAGAGCTACTACGGTGTGTTCACCCAAATGGATCCGTCCGGCCTTGGTGTGTAAGGCGGGGTCCGGACAATCGGAAAAGTTGTCAAACCGGCGTACGCTCAGTCCGACACAGTCGGCCAGGCGTTGATGAATTCCCGGACTTCCGAAGAGTTCATAGACCACATCGTCGATCTCTTTGCCGCTTTTTCCGGGAGCGGTGGCAAATTCATAACCGGAAAGTGCCGAAGCATGCCAGCCGCCGGTTAGTTCATTCAGCTGCAACAGACGATCATAAAGGGTCAGACCCGCCGCGGCGTATTGTCGTGCCGCCGCGGCCAGATATGCGCCGGCGGCGATCCCGTCTTTGTCGCGCACCGCATCGCCGAAGGCGAAACCGATGCTCTCCTCAAAACCTAACAGAGGCACTAAATCCCGTTTCTCATTGCGCAGTTGCAGCATAACGGATGATATGTGTTTGAAGCCGGTCAAAGTTTCCAGCGTGACGGCGGAATAATATTCGGCCACATCACTGGCAAAGTCATCGGTGACAATTGTTTTTACCAGAGCCGGGGTGGTCGACTGCGAGGCGGTCTGTCGTGTGGAAGCGGCTTGTTGCGGAGTGGCGTTCCGGTAGTTTTGCGCCAAATAATCGAAAAGCAACGCGCCGGTCTGATTGCCGGTCAGGAGCAGATAATCTCCACGATCGTCGGGAATCGCCGCGGCCAATCGATCTGCATCCGGGTCGGTGGCCAGAACCAAATCCGGCCGTGTCCGCGCGGCCTGTTCCAGGACCAGTGTCATCGCCTCGGGCGATTCCGGATTCGGTCTCGGCGCGGTGGGGAAGCGTGGGTCGGGCTCGATTTGCGCGGCTACGGTATCGACCCGCCGGAAGCCGAGTTCGGATAGTAGGGGTAGCATGTATTGCGCCCCGGTGCCGTGCATGGCGGTATAGAGAATGGAAATATCCGGAGTCTCCGTGGGCGACGCTACGATACCGGAGCTTATGCTTTGCCGATAGTCCGTCGTCAACGATTGCGGAACCGGGGCGAGATATTGGCGCATTAACTCTGTTGCGGTAGTTTGCTCGACCGGCGAGAGATCGAAACGATCGTAAATTCCGGTCTCTAACAGGGAGCGGGCGGCCTGCGGATCGGGATAATGGGTTGGGCTCTTGAAGCGGGGATAGGCGGCAGTCGGGATATATTCACTTAGGGCGGCGGTGACTTTATCTCCGACCTGCACGCCATTGGCGCCATATAGCTTGCATCCGTTGTATTCGGCGGGATTATGCGATGCCGTGAAACACATTCCCAGCAGAGTTCCGAGCGGGCGCACCGCGTAAGCGATCAGCGGGGTCGGCGTGTATTCGGCAAAAAGCCGTACTCTTATGGATCGGGCGGCCAACAGGGCGGCGGCCAGGGCGGCAAAATCGGTTGAGAAATAACGGGCATCATAGCCGATAACCACGCCGCGTCGGGCGCAGGTCTCGGCACCGTAAGTCGACAGGAGCCAGGCGGCGACGCCGTTGACAAAACGTCCGATGGTGGCCGGATTAATTTCTGCGGTACCGGGGCCCAGACAGGCGCGTATGCCGGCAGTTCCGAAAGATAGTTTCCACTCTCCGTCCCGCTCATAAACCGAACTTACTAATGTAATAGAATATTTATCGTTTTGCACGAAAATCGTCCCCTCCGCATAGTTGCTCGCCTCAAATTGGCGACTTATTTGCGACTGGGCTATAATAACATAGCTCCGGCAAATAGTGCGCGAGAGGAGGAAATGGTCTGACGCATATGATTATGAGTATGACAGGATTCGGGCGCGGCGAAGTGGTAAGTCCCGATTACAGGATTACGGCAGAGTTGCGTTCGGTCAACAACCGGTACGGTGATATTGTCATTCATATGCCGCGTTCCTTAATGCGTTTTGAGCAGGATTTGCGGGAGGTCATTCAGACTCGAGTAAGTCGCGGTCGGGTTGAACTGTTCCTGGACTTTCGCGATTTAAGAACGGAAGAGGGAGCGGTAAACCTTAATCTGCCTTTGGCGTTGAGCTATGACCGATCCCTGCGCGAATTGGCCGAGCGCTTGGGAGTTCCTTATACGAGCTCAGTGGAACAATTGGCTTTGTTTAAGGGAGTACTCGATACTGAGCCGCAGGAAATCGATGCGGACAGCCTGCGCGACTTATTTGTCGAGGCGGTCGGCCTGGCTCTGGATGAATTGACGGAAATGCGTCGCCGCGAAGGCGCGGCACTGGAGACCGACCTGCGTGAACGTCTCGCCGAGTTGTCCGCCGCCGCGGCGGACGTGGAGATTGACCAGGCTACCGAAGTCAATGCCTGGCGCCGGCGGTTGACGGAACGTCTGGAGCAGGTGCTGAATGCGGAGCAGATGGAATATTTGGGAGAGAGCAGAATCGTCGCCGAAGTCGCGCTCTATGCCGACAAGGCGGATGTCAATGAGGAAATCCAACGGTTGCGGAGCCATATCGACATGTTCGACAGTCTGTTGTCGGGCGAATCGCCGATCGGAAAGCAGTTGGACTTTGTGCTCCAGGAAATGAATCGCGAACTGAACACGCTGGGTTCCAAATCGGTTTCCCGGGAACTCACCGCCAAAGTAATCGAGCAACGCTCGATTGTGGAGCGAATGCGTGAGCAGGTGCAAAATATAGAATAGAAATCGGACGGAGATGGGTTGCTGAGTTGGAAACTGTGAGCGGAGAATCTGAAGTAAAAGTCGGTTTTATACAGGTAGGATTCGGTAATCTCGTCAATGCCGAGCGGGTGGTCGCGCTGGTCAGTGCCGAAGCCGCTCCGGCCCGCCGCCTGATTCAGGATGCCCGCGACCGCGGCGCTCTCATCGATGCCAGTGCCGGTCGCCGAACGCGCTCGGTATTGATCATGGACAGTGATCACGTGGTATTATCCGGTGTCGCTCCGGCGGCTCTGGGCAAACTTCTGGGCAGATCGGCCGAACTGGAACCCGATACGGAGGAATAGTGGAGGTACAAGTGCGCACATCTGAGACGGGACAGTTGCCGTTTTGCCGGCAACCGGGGCTGGTCATCTGCGTTTCCGGACCTTCCGGGGTCGGGAAGGGAACTGTCATCGCCGCCGCCCGCCAGCGCAACTCAAAGTTGGTGCACTCGATATCTGTGACTACCCGTTCGCCGCGCGCCGGAGAAACGGAAGGGGTATCCTACTATTTCCGCTCCAAAGAAGAATTCGACCGCCTGCGGGCAGCGGGAGAGATTCTCGAGTATGACGAGTATTGCGGTCATTACTACGGCACGCCCCTGGCGCCTTTACGCAAAATGGTCGAAAGCGGCCAGGATGTGATTCTGGACTTAACCGTACCCGGTTCGCTGGCCACCATGCGCTATTTTCCGGATGCGATCAGCATATTCCTGCTACCGCCTTCGATAGAAGAACTGCGCCGCCGTCTGGAAGAGCGGGCAACCGAGGACAAATACACCATTGAGCGCCGCATGGAGCAGGCTCTCGACGAGATCCGCCGCTTATCCCTTTTCGGCTACGTGATAATCAACGATGAACTCAACCGGGCGGTCAATGAAATACTTACGATTGTGGCAGCCGAACGCCACCGTACCACCAGGATGCGTGGTATTGAGGAACGAATATTACAGCACGGAGGATAGAATGTTAAACAAACCTTATCTGGCAACCTTATTGGACAAGACCGGCAATCGTTACACTTTAACATGCGTTATTGCCCGGCGAGTCCGTCAGCTGGTATCCGGAGCGCAGCCTTTGGCGGAGTCCGAATCTCCCAATCTGGTAACTCTGGCCTGCGAAGAGTTGGCGGCGGAGGGCTTTGAGGCCGTACCCGGTATGGTTAATCCGCAAATTCCTCTGCGCCCGGACATTGTCGCGAAGAAACTGCAGGCACGCGCCTTTGAGGCGGAGCGTTTGGCCGACGGAGCCGCCGAGCATATGGGTACGATTCAGGGTAGCGGTACCAGTCAGTCCGAGCTTAACAGGACTCAGGCGATTCTCCGTCTTCTGGATGCCGAATTCGCCGACACGCCCGAATTTGAGTATGTTGATGATTCCGGACCGGCGCGCCGTGCTGACCGGGACAGTGAAATGTATGATTATGCCGATTCGGATGACTACGATGACGATGACGAAGACAATGCCGACTACCTCGTCGAAGCGGGGGAAGATGACGAATTTGACGCGGAGGAATAAGCAGTGGGTAATGATTTAACCATGGAGCGTCTGGTCGCTCTGGCCGGCAATCGCGGCTTCGTCTATCAGGGTTCGGAGATCTACGGCGGCTTGGCCAACTCCTGGGACTACGGTCCTTTGGGAGTGGAGATGAAAAATAATATTAAGCAGGCCTGGTGGCAGAAGTTCGTGCGCGAATCGCCCTACAATACGGGTGTGGACTGCGCGATCCTGATGAATCCGCGCGTTTGGCAGGCTTCCGGTCACGTGGCCGGGTTCAGTGATCCCTTGATCGACTGCAAATCCTGTCGCGCCCGCTTCCGCGCCGACCAGCTGATCGAGAATTGGCAGCAGCAGAACGCCGACGCTGGTACCGAGCACCTGTCTGTGGACGGCGCCGATAACGAAACTCTGGTACGGTACATCAGCGAGCATGAGATCCCCTGTCCGACCTGCGGTAAGCACGACTTCACCGGCGTGCGGAAATTCAACCTGATGTTCCGTACTTACCAGGGCGTGACGGAGGACAGCGGACAGGAGATCTATTTGCGTCCGGAGACCGCCCAGGGGATCTTCGTCAATTTCGGCAATGTTCAGCGCAGTAGCCGGCGCAAAATTCCTTTTGGTGTGGCGCAGATTGGCAAAGCTTTCCGCAATGAGATCACTCCCGGCAACTTTATTTTCCGGACGCGCGAATTTGAGCAGATGGAGCTCGAGTTTTTCTGTGAGCCGGATGGTTCGATGGAGTGGTTCAACTACTGGCGCGATTTCTGCCGGCAGTGGCTGTTCGATCTCGGCATCCCCGCGGCCAAGCTACGTGAACGCGAACACGCGCCGCAGGAGTTGGCTTTTTATTCCATCGCGACGACCGATTTCGAGTTTGAATTCCCCTTCGGCTGGGGCGAGCTCTGGGGCGTCGCCAACCGCACCGACTATGATTTGGGACGACACATTGAGTACAGCAAGGTTGACCTGACTTATTTCGATCCGGCCATGGAGGAAAAATATATTCCTTACGTAATTGAGCCTTCGGTCGGCGTCGATCGCCTCTTCCTGGCTTTCCTTTCCGCCGCATATGCGGAAGAGACGCTGGAGGACGGTTCCGAACGCACGGTTTTGCGCCTACATCCGGCCTTGGCACCGATCAAAATCGGAATTTTGCCTCTGTCGCGCAAGCTGACTCCGCAGTGCGAAGATCTTTTTGCTCTTCTGTCGCCGCATTACACGGTTGAATTGGATGATACGCAGAGCATCGGTCGGCGCTATCGCCGTCATGATGAGATCGGAACTCCGTTCTGTGTGACCTACGACTTCGACAGCGAGACGGATCACGCCGTTACGATCCGCGACCGCGACACGATGAAGCAGGTTAGGGTGCCGATAGATAATTTAGTTAATTGGTTTAATAACAAATTTAGATTCTAAATACAGGAGGGTCTTATGACAAAGTATGTTTATCTTTTCACCGAGGGTGATGCGGGGATGCGCAACCTGCTCGGCGGCAAAGCGGCTAATCTCGCCGAGATGACTCGCTTGGGATTACCGGTTCCGCAGGGATTCACGGTCAGCACGGAGGCTTGTACGCGCTACTACGCGGACGGCGAGACAATTGCTCCCGAAATCCAAGAGCAGATTATTCAGGCTCTGCATGCTACCGAAAAGATATCCGGCAAGGAATTCGGGAATCCCGAGAATCCTCTGCTAGTATCGGTTCGCTCGGGGGCGCGAGTCTCGATGCCCGGTATGATGGACACGGTCCTCAACCTCGGTCTCACCGATGAGACGGTGGCCGGGCTGGCGAAACTGACCGACAATCCGCGCTTTGCCTATGACAGCTATCGCCGCTTTATCGCCATGTTCGGTGATGTGGTTATGGGTGTCGAGCGCCGTGCTTTCGAAGATGTGCTGGAGAAACAAAAGCGCGATCAAAACGTCGAGTTAGACAACGAACTCGATGCCGAACATATGCGCTCCGTAGCAGCCGGTTATAAGGAAGTATATAAAGAGGCGACAGGCTCGGACTTCCCGCAGGACCCGCGCACGCAGCTGATGGCCGCGATTAAGGCGGTTTTCCGCTCATGGGAAAATGAGCGCGCTCAATATTATCGCCGCATGAACGGTATCCCCTCGGCCTGGGGAACGGCCGTCACCGTGCAGATTATGGTCTACGGAAATATGGGTGAGGATAGCGGTACCGGCGTTGCCTTTACCCGCAACCCCGCCGACGGAACGAATGAACTCTTCGGCGAGTATCTGATCAACGCTCAGGGTGAAGACGTGGTTGCCGGTGTGCGTACGCCGCAACCGATTGCGACGCTCCGCGACGTTCTGCCCGAGGTTTATCGGCAATTTGCCGAGATCTGTGAGATCTTGGAGCAGCATTATAAAGACATGCAAGACATGGAGTTCACTATTGAACGCGGCAAACTCTATATGCTTCAGACCCGCAACGGCAAGCGCACCGTCGCGGCGGCTCTGAAGATCGCCGTAGATATGGTTGAAGAGGGTATGCTTAGCCATGAGGAGGCTCTGTTGAAGCTGGATCCGGCACAGTTGGATACGCTACTGCATCCGACTTTTGAGGCTAAGGCACTCAAAGCCGCGACTCCGATAGCAAAGGGACTGCCGGCTTCGCCCGGTGCCGCCGCGGGACAGATTTATTTCTCCGCCGGCGCCGCCAGTGCGGCTGTGCGCGAAAGAGGCGAGAAGGTTATTCTGGTTCGCGGTGAGACTTCGCCGGAAGATCTTGAGGGAATGGCTCTGGCCGAGGGCGTTTTGACCGGCAAGGGCGGTATGACTTCGCACGCGGCGGTTGTTGCCCGCGGCATGGGCAAGTGCTGTGTCGCCGGCGCCAGTGAGCTGACCATCGATGAGGATAAAAAACAGATGATCGATCCGGCCGGAAAGGTGTACGGAGAGGGCGACTGGCTCTCGCTGGATGGTTCGACCGGTCAGGTGTACGATGCGCAACTGCCGACTTCGGACGCCAAGCTGACCGACGACTTCGCCAAAATCATGGAGTGGTCCGATGAATACCGCCGCATGGGCGTACGTACCAATGCCGACTCGCCCGGCGATGCCGCCAAGGCTCTTGAATTGGGTGCCGAGGGAATCGGTCTCTGCCGTACCGAGCATATGTTCTTCGAGGAGGATCGCATTTTTGCCTTCCGTAAGATGATCGTTGCCGAAACGCGCGAGGCCAGGGTAAAGGCGCTGAGCGAGATTATTAATCTGCAGCGCAACGACTTCGTCGGAATTTTCCGCGCCATGGCGGATCGTCCGGTTGTAATTCGTCTGCTTGATCCGCCTCTGCATGAGTTCCTGCCGCGGACGGAAAAGGAGATTGACGATCTGGCTGTCGCTCTCGATATGACGAAAGCCCAGCTGAACGGCGTGGTCGAGCGTCTCCATGAGTTGAACCCTATGATGGGTCACCGCGGTTGCCGTCTCGCCATTTCCTACCCGGAAATCTACGAGATGCAGACGCGCGCGATTATCGAAGCGGCGGTTATCGTGGAGAAGGAAGGGCAGAAGGTACATCCGGAGATCATGGTTCCGCTGGTTTGTGATTACAGAGAGCTGGAGATCCTCCGCGAGCTGATTGTCAAGACAGCGGATGAGATCATTGCCGCCGCCGGCGCCGAATTCAAATATGAGGTCGGAACTATGATCGAAGTTCCGCGTGCGGCGATTCTCTCCAACGAAATTGCTCCGTTCGCCGACTTCTACAGCTTCGGCACGAACGATATGACCCAGATGACTTACGGTCTGTCGCGTGACGACGCGGGTCGCATTCTGGACGACTACTACAACGCGCGCATTATGGAGGTGGATCCGACGGCACACTTGGATGTCAGCGGCGTCGGCACGCTCTTGCAGTTAGCGGTAGACAAGGCCAAGGGCGTCAAGCCGGAAATCGGCCTGGGCATCTGCGGCGAGCATGGCGGCGACCCCGCGTCCATCGACTTCTGCGAGGAGATCGGCCTGGATTACGTCTCGTGCTCACCGTATCGCGTACCGATCGCCAGACTGGCGGCGGCACAGGCGGCTTTGCGCAGGAAATAGTACGGATAGCCCCGAAACTCACTGCCGAGCGGTCGGAATTCGGGCTTGACAAGTCCGTCGGCTTTGCGTATATTGTCAAAGTTGCTCCTTCGGGGGCGGTTGCGACTTGCCTAAAGCCGAGCCGGTGTGATAGGATTCCCCGGCGAGTGCCCGGACAGCATGAACAGCAGATGATGACCTAGGGGTCGAGTGGGATAGAACGCGGAGAGCGCGTGACTGAGAAAGGAAGTAAGTAGAAAGTATGGCGACTAGAAGGGGACCGAGATTTAAAGAGTGCCGCCGCCTGGGAGTTAATGTTTGCGGACACAGCAAGGCGATGAATCGCACCGTGCGCCGCACCGGCAGAACATCGAAGAAGAGTGAGTACGGACTGCAGTTGAATGAGAAGCAGAAGGTCAAGGCTTACTACGGAATATTCGAGCGTCAGATGGAAAACTATTTTGCGAAGGCTACGCGCTCCCGTAAGGGAACTCCGGGCGAAGTTCTCCTGATTACTCTGGAGAGGCGCTTGGACAATATGGTCTATCGGGCCGGCTTTGCGAATTCGATCCGCGGCGCTCGCCAGATGGTTAACCATCGTCACATTCTGGTCAATGACAAGGTAGTCAATATTCCGTCCTATCTGCTGAAGCCGGGCGACAAGTTGACTCTGAGTGAAGGCTCGCGCAACGTACCGATCTACGTAGATCACTTTACCTCCGATAGTCATTTCGTTCTTCCTTACATCGAAGTAGATCGTGAGAACTTCTCGGCGGTCTTCACCCGTCTGCCCGAGCGCGACGAATTACCGATCGAGGTGAATGAGCAGCTCGTCGTTGAGTACTACTCCCGATAGAAATCACCGGTACACGATAGCACTCGAACCGCCGCCTCATCAGGGGCGGCGGTTTTTTGGGTGCGCCGGGCATGGCGCAATATAATGGATCTCCGGCTCGACGGGACTCCGCCATTACCAATAGGTAACAGCGGAGTCCGGTTTTTGCGAGCCTGTGGTTTGTTTAACGCCGGTTCAGCCTACCCCAGAAAGGGAAAGCAAGACCGTTGATCAGGGAGTTATAGTAGTTCGCGAAATCCTCATATAGCGCTAAACCTGTATGCGCTTCGAGCTTAAAGATCATTTTGATGATGTTTTTCAGCCAGCCGGTCAGCCAGCCGGTCAGCCGGTGTGTGTTTGTGATTGTGAATCCTTCGGCCAACGTGCCGGTGATGGTCTTCCTGTAGCCGAACGGTACTGCCGTCTCATCTACCGTGTAGACGATCAACTGGCCGTTTTTGTTAACCGGCAGATCCGCGAAGCTTCCCGTCCAGTTATTGTCTTCATTCAGTGTCAGTGTCTTGTCTTCAACGGCCGCTCCGTCCGCATAGAGTTGCACCGTGATGCTGTTCGGCCGCATTCTCATCAGGTCGTCAGCGTCTTGCCACTCTTTCGTGACTTCTATGCTCGTCGTCGCGGGCGTATGTGAGTTCGTTATGTTGTAACCGTCTACTTCCGCGTCGTACTCGGCTACCGTCTCTTCCGCAATACTGTAGACGATTTCCACTCCGCCCTCATACTTAGGTTGACCGATAAAGCTCCACGTCCAACCGTCGGCTTCGGTAACGGTCTTGGTCTCTGCGAGCTCAGGATCCGCGTCTCCGACTTTCTTGTACAGATTGATCGTGATGTTCGCAGGCCGTATGCCGTCCTGGTTGTCGTTGTCGTCCCACGTTTTGCTGCCGACGATATCC
>JAAZJE010000067.1 GCA_012800515.1 Clostridiaceae bacterium | reverse complement strand
GCCGCTTTCGGCGAAAACCAGTCCGGAGGCGAAATCCGGCTCCAGTTCATTCAAGGACAGCGGCAAATTATCGATCGGCTCAACGCAATACAGGCGGTGCTTGAAATCGTTAATGTAATCCTCCAAGCGTTGCAGACCGCTCAGGAGGCGAGAGAGTGGAGACACTGAACCGACCAGATCAATCGCGGCACGGACTGCTTCCTGTCGTAAAACGGCGGAGAACATTTCGCGCGCCCGAGACCCCAGGTTGTGGGCTTCGTCAATAAGGATCAGAGAGGAGTTATCTGTTTCCGGCTCGATAATATGGCGCAGACGTACCCTGGGATCGAAAACATGATTATAGTCGCAGATGATAAAGTCGGAGTATTTCGCCGCCTCCAGGGCCAGTTCAAAAGGACAGATATTGTATTTAGCCGCGATGCCCCGAATATTTTCATATTCGATATCGTATTCGCGGAGAATCTCTTCGCGGGCCGCCGGCAAATTATCGTAATAGTGCAAGGCGGCCGGACATTCATTATAGTCGCAATAATGCTGCGGATAAGAACAAATTTTCTCCTTGGCGGTCAGAATCACACTGCGTAGAATCAGTCCTTGGGTGCGCAAAAGCCGCAGAGTTTCCGCCGCCACGTAGCGGGTGGATGTTTTGGCGGTGGCGTAAATACAGCCGGAAATTAGGCCTTCGCACAAGGCTCGTAGCCCGGGGTAGATTGCCGATACGGTCTTACCGATTCCGGTCGGAGCTTCAATAAAGAGCGGCGTTTTCCGGAGAATTGAGCGCATGACCAGGTGCATGAAATCCCGCTGGCCGGGACGAATATTCTCGTAAGGGAAATTAAGGCTGGCGATGCTGGCATCGCGCAGTTCCAGGTGGGAGGAGAGGCGCGTGATATGGCGGATCCAGGTGCGGCAGGTCTGATCCATCCACTGATTCAACTTGGCATATGTGAAGCTGGCGCGATGTATGGTGACATTACGCGTGCGCCTATTTACAAAGGCAAGGAGGCAAGTCAGTTCACTCTGCGGGGTCAAGACTGGCGGCGGCTCCGTTTCCAGGAGGAGCCAAAGGTATATCATGGCCTGCGCCCATTGCGAACTCTCCGGGGGCGGTTCGATATCCGTGTCGTGCAGTGATTTAACCTCAATCGCAATCGGGAGGGCGGAAGGAAAGCGCGGATATAGAATTACGTCGGCTCGTCCGCTGATTTCCAGGCCGGGAAATGAGACGGTTGCCTTACTGTCCCATCCGGGATGCCAGACAGCTTTCAAATTGACTTCGGTTTTTGCCTCGTTGTCGGGAAAGCGTTTAGCCAAACGCCGATAAAACGATTTGTGTAATCGAATTCCTTCCTCGCCGGAGATCGGATCCGAACTGTAAGTACCCAGACCATTGCGCCTGTGTACAAACTCCGCAAGATTACGCACGGCACATCTCAGCGGTCGAACTGAGACGGAATCAGTAGCGGCGGAGAGCAAATCGGCGCGGTCTGTGACCGTATCATCAGCCCGGTTGTCTTTGATCTTCGACATTTATCCTCCGTCTTATCAGCGTTTTAAGGTGACGTTTAGCTCTTAATATGTTACCATAATGTGAACTTTACAGCTGTGGCACACTTGGCTCTGCAAGCGCTTGTGGATCTGAAGGAGGGGGAGGAATTTATGGCAGTTCTGTTTGACCAGGAATCGCGTACTTTCAGTGAGTTTCTGCTGGTTCCGAATTTAACCACAAAGGATTGTACTCCGGATAATGTTGACCTGAGTACGCCATTGGTCAAGTACCGCCGCGGGGAAGAAGAATGTCCGCTAAGGATTAATATTCCCTTTACTTCGGCGATCATGCAGTCCGTATCCGATTCCGGTCTGGCGGTGGCGCTGGCTCGCTCTGGCGGACTTTCCTTCATCTACGCCTCGCAACCGATAGCCGATCAGGCGGAGATGGTGCGCAAGGTAAAAAAATTCAAGGCGGGGATAGTTGTTTCGGATTGCAATCTAACTCCGAACCATACTTTACAGGATGTACTGGATCTGAAAGAAAAGACCGGACATTCAACCGTTGCGGTAACCGACGACGGAACGGCTACAGGGGTGCTTCTCGGCCTGGTGACTTCGCGGGATTATCGGATTTCGCGCATGCAGACGACCACAAAGGTAGGGGAATTCATGACGCCACTGGTACAGCTGATCACCGGAAGAGACGGTATAACACTCAGTGAGGCCAACGATATAATTTGGGACCACAAATTGAACCAGTTGCCCATCGTGACCGAGAGCGGCAATCTGGTAGGACTGGTTTTCCGTAAGGACTACGAACAGCATAAGGCCAATCCGCTTGAGCTGTTGGACCACGATAAGCGCCTGATGACCGGCGCCGGAATCAACACTCACGATTATAGGGAGCGCGTTCCCGCACTGGTTGAGGCCGGAGCGGATGTCCTCTGTATCGATTCATCGGACGGTTTTACCGAATGGCAGGCGGATACACTGGCCTGGATCCGTGAGAGATACGGTGACAGCGTCAAGGTCGGCGGCGGAAACGTGGTCGACAAGGACGGATTTGATTATTTGGCGGCGGCCGGGGCGGACTTCATAAAAGTAGGTATCGGCGGCGGCTCGATCTGCATAACGCGTGAGCAAAAGGGAATAGGAGTAGGGCAGGCTTCGGCAGTTATGGCCGTAAGTCAGGCGCGTGACGAATGGTTCCGGCGCACGGGAGATTATATTCCCATCTGTTCGGACGGAGGAATCGTCTACGATTACCATATGTCGCTAGCCCTGGCTTTAGGTGCTGACTTCATGATGTTAGGACGTTATTTCGCCCGCTTTGAGGAAAGCCCCACGCGTCGTTTGTTGGTCAACGGAAGTTATGTTAAGGAGTATTGGGGAGAAGGTTCCAATCGCGCCCGTAACTGGCAACGCTACGGACAAACCACCAGCGGACATATGATGTTTGAGGAAGGCGTCGATTCATATGTTCCCTATGCTGGACTGTTGCGCGATAATATTGCCCAGACCTTGGCAAAGATGAGAGCAACTTTCTGCGCCTGCGGTGCGCTCTCAATACCAGAATTGCAGAAAAAGGCCAGACTGGTAAGGGTTTCGGCAACAAGTATTGTCGAAGGCGGAGCGCATGACGTTATCGCCAAGGAAAGCGAAAGAAACTAGTGCACTCGATTGGTTAGTGTAGTGGATAAGAATTATTAAATTGAGGTGAATCATGGCTACAAGAGAATCAGATAGTATTACACGTGAAGGAATGGACCGCCTGAAAGAGGAGTTAGAGTACCGTAAGGCGATCGTCCGTACAGAGATAGCCGAGCGGATTAAAGTCGCTCTGTCTTTCGGTGACCTTTCGGAGAACTCGGAATATGATGATGCGAAGCAAGAACAAGCCACTAACGAAGCGCGGATTGCGGAGATCGAGTCTATTCTGAACAGAGCTCAAGTTATCGACCGGGAAAAGATCAGCACAACTGAGGTGACACGAGGCGCGACGGTAACGCTAAGCAGTGAATTTGGTATGGAAACGTATCTCCTGGTCAATTCTGTGGAAGAGAATATATTCGAAAATCGTCTTTCTACCGAATCACCGGTGGGGCAGGCAATTCTAAATCGTAAGAGGGGTGAAGTTGTCGTCGTTCGCACCCCGAGCGGCATGCAGGAATACACGATTGTTGATATAGCTACCGGTGTGTAATTTATGAGTGAAGACACGAGTAAAAGAGAACCTAACCTGACTGATCAGATGCAGATCAGGCTGGAGAAGCTGGAGGAATACGAACGGCGCAATTTAAACCCGTTTGATGAGGTCCGCTACAAGGTTACTTCCGATAGTGCCACGATTCGTGATAATTTTGAAGCCATGGAAGGAAAATCCGTCTCGCTTGCCGGACGTTTAATGAACCGCCGTGGAATGGGAAAGGCTTCGTTTGCCGACTTGCGTGACCGCTCCGGAACGATTCAGCTTTTTGTACGGATCAATAATTTGGGCGAAGAGACTTACGCCGATTGGCAAAGCCTCGATATTGGTGACTGGATAGGCGTGCGCGGAGAGGTTATGCGTACCCAGCGCGGCGAGGTCTCCGTCCGGGTCAGCGAATATACTTTGTTGGCCAAGGCTCTACGACCTTTGCCCGAAAAACATCACGGCTTGCGTGATGTCGATACACGCTATCGTCAACGCTATCTGGATCTGATTGCCAATCCGGAAACCCTCGATACTTTCCGTAAACGGAGTCTGTTGATCGCCGGTATTCGCCGCTTTCTGGATGAACGCGGCTTTTTGGAAGTTGAGACACCTATACTTAATTTGATCCCGGGCGGCGCGGCGGCGCGGCCCTTCATCACCCATCATAATGCTCTGGATATTGATTTGTATCTGCGCATTTCGCCGGAACTTTATCTCAAGCAGTTGATTATCGGCGGCATGGATAAGGTCTATGAGATCGGGCGCCAGTTCCGGAATGAGGGAATGTCGGTTCGCCATAATCCGGAATTTACCATGCTGGAACTCTACGAGGCCTTTGCCGACTATCATGATATTATGTGCCTGACAGAGGAGATGATTAATACTCAGGCATTGGCTCTGTGCGGCGGAGAACAGGTCAAATGGCAGGGAAGAGATATTAATCTGAGCCTGCCTTTCCGTCGTCTCAGTATGAACGAGGCGATTCGCGAAGCGACCGGGATTGATTTCAGTCAGATCGAGACCTATGAGGAGGCGCGAAGCCTGGCTGAAGAACGTGAACTGCACGTTGAGCCGCATTGGATGCGCGGTGATATCATTAATCTATTCTTTGAGACCTATGTTGAGGAGAATTTAATTCAGCCGACCTTTATTTACGATTATCCGATTGAGATTTCACCTCTAACCAAGCGCAAACCGGGGCAACCGGACGTGGCAGAGCGCTTTGAATTGTTTATCAATGGTCAGGAAATCGCCAATGCCTATTCGGAGCTCAATGATCCGCGTGACCAACGGAAACGTTTTGAGACGCAATTGAAGAAGCGCGCGCTCGGAGACGAAGAGGCCGGCTTTATGGACGAGGACTACTGCCTTGCCTTAGAGTACGGTTTGCCGCCCACCGGCGGACTGGGCGTGGGAATCGACCGATTAACGATGTTGCTGACCGATTCCGATTCTATTCGCGACGTTCTTCTTTTCCCGACGATGAAGCCGCGTTTCGATACGACTGCAGGAGTTGAGTAGTGTGAAATTCAGAAATATAAAACTCAAACCCGGACCGAGACGTTCCGAAGATGAGGTCGACTCGAACGAGTCTACAATGGATGTCGAAACCGAGGAAGTCCGTGACGAGGAAACGGTTGACGATAAGCGCCGAGCCGTGGCTTATTCGGGGAGTTTTACCAGACGTGCCGTTGACGGCAAAAAGGGAACCGAAGATGATGCGAACGGCGAGGTACCGTCCGAGTCGGATTTAACGCCGGAAGAACAAGAGAAAGCAAGACGCAAGCCGCCGCTTTCGCGTCGCCGGGCTCTGGAAATTATGGAGTTGCCTCTGAACGCGAATGTGTATGAGGTAGAAACGCGTTACCCTATGCTGATTCGTCGCTATCGTGCTCTGGGTCAGGAGGAAAAGCTGGAAGAAATCACTTTAGCGTATGATATTCTGACCAATCGCTGGGTGCCGCCGCCGAAGATTGATCCGCGCATGGAAAAAGTCGTTTTGGGGCGCAAGATCAAGGATTGGCGGAATATAATTGCCTACGGTTTCAAGCCCTTTCTGCTGACGGTTGCCATCCTTGCCATGGTGATTGCGATTATTGTCGCGGCTGTTACCAATAAACAACCCGACTATAGTGTGGCTACCTTCGGTCATCTTTCCGCCATGGATCATGATGTCGAACAGTATCCCATGGAACTTTGGCTGCGCACCAATTTCCCGACTCTGGAATACCCGTCTTTCAGCTATAATTATGCTTCCGCTTCTGATCCTCAGTTAAAAATGGCCATCGATCAGAAGGGAATGGTTGCAACAATGATTGCGGGCGTTGCTGATCTGTTAATTTGCGACGGAGAATACTATATGCGTTACAGCAGGCAGCTGGCTCTGCACCCCATGGAGGATTTATATGCCGAGCTAGTCAAGGCATATCCGAAAACGATGGCCAAATACGTTGAACCTCTTTATGTGGTGATAGAAGAGGAAGATGCTGAAGAAGCGCAGTTGGAGCCCGGCAAATATCTCTTTGGCTTTAACTTGTCGAAAGAACAGTTGTTGAACGGCCTTGAGATTTATGGCTACGAGCAGGTTTTGTGCATTCCGGCGGTAAGCAAGCGGCACGATATAACTTACGAAGTGATTCGTGAACTCATTGCACAGGCTGATGAAATACACAATCATAGCAGGGGCACAGTAATGCCCTCCCCCACGCCGACCCCGCAGCCGATGCCGAGTTAAGTAGGGAATACAGTAATGGATTTTTGGGAAGGTGCGATTCTGGGGTCTTTTTGGAGTGATGCCGAGTATGTCCGTCATCGTCATCGCGGCATGGCTCTGGGCTACAGCGTGCTCCTGGTTCTGGGACTGCTGTTTTTGCTTTATCGCCAAAACGTATCCGGCCAAATCTACCTGATCGGTGAAAATTTTAACTT
>JAAZJE010000005.1 GCA_012800515.1 Clostridiaceae bacterium | reverse complement strand
TAGGCTCTGCGAGCGCCCTTGACCCGATAGATCAGCTTTAGGAGCGAGATCGGAAGATGGCGCAAGTCGCCGATCATCTGGGTGGTGAAGTCGTCGGAGTAAAGACCGGCTTCGACAACGCCGGCGGTGCGATAGCTGTTTTTGCGCACGACTGTCGAACAGGCCGAATAGATGTGGGTGATATCGGTATAGCCGTTCTCAAGGGCGAGCATACAGGTCTCAAAGGAGGCGTCGGAATGGGCAATCGTGCCGACAATGCCGCGTGCGGCGAGTTCCCGTCCCAGTTCCATGGCACCGTCCAACTCAGGGGCGACGCCGACCATCTTAATTCCGTCCGGCCAGCGATCCAGGAGAGGAATGTAGTCGGTTGTTGCCGGTACGAACAGTCCGTCGGGACTCTGAGCTCCGGCCTGGTCGGGCGAGAGGAAAGGCCCTTCCAGGTGGATGCCGAGAATGTTTGCATCCGTAGATTCGGCCTGTGCCGCGCGAACCGTATCGATGGCCAGGTATTGATTCTCCAGCGGCATCGCAAAAGTCGTTGGAACGATCGAAGTTGTTCCCGTGCGGGCATGTGCGGCACACATTTCGATGATGTGATCCTTATTGCCGCACATTACATCATAACCGCCGCCGCCGTGTACGTGTAAATCAATGAAGCCCGGAGATATGTAATAGCCCGTACAGTCGATGATCTCCCAGTCTGCCCCGGCTTCGTAGCGATCGACAATGTCGACAATACGCCCGTCTTCAATCAGAATGGAGCCCTGTCGCAAACGCAGAGGCGTTACTATTGTTGCATCATGTAAACAAAGCATTTGAATGCCTTTCCGTATGTCCGTGCCGTAACGGTTTGTATGTTATACGTTGATGGAGTCTATCTGTCTCCGTCGGGGGAGGTTGAGGTTGGCAAATTCGAGCCGTACACTGCCGTCGTCGCAATAAGTCACCGCCTCTTTATCGAATTTCACCGTATCGATATAGTCCAGGTAGGCGCGAATATTAGCATAAGGTGACTTGAAACCGGCCTTAACCGCCTTGCCCATAGCCGCGTCGTCGCGCAAAAGCATATTTAGCAGTACCACCTGTACCTGTGCCGAGTTGACGTATGCTCGTTCGGGGTCGGCTATGGCATAATCCGAGCCGTGTGCCTTGCCGACAGCACCGGACGAGTATGGATGAATCGACGGGATTACGGCGGAGACATCGCCCATATCGGTGCTGCCCGTGCTCCAGCCTTCAACGTCGTACAGCAGGTGGTCGGGGCCGACCACCGCCTCCATCGCCCGGAAGGCCAGATCGTTTAAGGTTGGGTCATTATTCAGCGGGCTGTACCCCGGACTGTCGGATATCTCCACATTGGCACCAATTGCCGCTGCCGAGGCGGCCAGAGCCAGATTGACATTGCGGTTGGCCTGCATCATGGCCGGCATACTCGATGCCCGCAGATAGCTTTCGAGCTTGGCCTCAGCCGGAATAATGTTGACGGCGCCACCGGCTCGGGTAACGATCGGATGGAAACGAACGTGGTCGCTGTCGATAAAGGTTTCGCGCAGAGCATTAACTGCCTGGATTCCCAAAGTTGCCGCGTAAAGCGCATTGACACCCATATTCGGTGAGCCGCCGGCATGGGCAGCGGTACCCTTATAGAGAATGTTTTTGACGATGCAGCCGTTACTCCCTTTGCGAACGGCGAATTTTCCGAAAACGCCGGTGTGAATCATGAAAGCAATATCGACGGAGTCGAAATATCCGCGGTGCATGAGTTCGACTTTACCGCCGTAATAGCGGATTATGCCTTTCTTGCGTAGTCCTTCGCGGTATTCGAGCTCGATCAGCTCTTCGGCGGGAACTGCCATGAGGCGGATGCGCCCGCTGAGTCCGTCAAGAGCGCCCGACACAGACAGAGCGGCGGCGACGCCGACCAGAGCGGCACACTGGGCGTGATGACCGCAGGCGTGTGCCGTACCGCGCTCGGGATGAGCGGCGGGATGCTCCGGCATATACAGTGCGTCCATTTCACCCAGGACAGCGACCGTCGGTCCGGAGCGTCCGGTATCAAGGTCAACAAAAAATCCGGGTATATCGCCGAAATTAGTTACTTCATAGCCGAGTCCGGTAAAAATATCGGCCAGATAAGCCGAAGTTTCCCATTCTTTGTAGCCGGTCTCGGGATTGTTCCAGATGCGTTCTCCCGCTTCGAAAATCAAATCGCGGAAGCGCGCAACCTGATCTTTCAATTGAGCAACGTTTATATCAGTCATAAATATCATCCTTTCGCTTCACGGTTATTATGTGTGAATTATATCAGATGTCTTTGCCTGCAGTAGTTTGTGTGTTATATACCGACGGAATTATCCTGCGGTGCCTCGGCGGGGACCGCCATTAGACAGATACGTCCGCTAAGACCGTCTAGGGCACCCGACACGGACAAAGCGGCGGTGACGCCGACCAGCGCGGCATACTGTGCGTGATGGCCGCAGGCATGTACCGTACCTTGTTCGGGATGAGCGGCGGGATGCTCGGGCATATATAGTGCGTCCATTTCGCCGAGAATGGCTACCGTCGGTCCGGAGCGTCCGGTATCGAGATCGGCAATAAATCCGGGGATATCGCCGAATCTTTCTATTTCGTAGCCGAGCTCAGTGAAGATGTCAGCCAGGGCAGTTATGATCAAATTATATCAGATACCCGTGTGCTTCCGATTAGGTCGCAGAGCACGAATATATGCCGTTATTTTGGACGTTGGCAGTTCAACTTTCGACTCGGAACTTTACCCTCTACTGTTAATTGCCCTTTAAAAGAGAGATTGATAGAATAAACGTAACTGTAAGTATTAGGAAATCACAGGTGTGTTTTTGTGGACAATTTTCATTTACGGTTGATAAAAGTTAAACGAGGAAGTTAAAAATGAACAAGAAACTCATTAGTGTCATGGTCGCGCTATTACTGATCCTGACAGCCTTGGCGGGATGTAGTATAAGAATCGAAATTGTCGGAAAGAAAACACAGGCCGGTGAAGTTAGTGATGCTTCCGATAAAGCCACGGAACCTGCGGAGAGTGGTACGACTTCCGTCGAAACAACAGAACCGGCGGCGAGCAGCACGTCTCCCGTCGAAACGACAGAACCGACGCCAAGCGGCACGACTCCCGGCGCAATAACGGAACCGGCGGAAAAGACGATCAAGGCGAAAGGCATTCTTTCGACAAGTCCGGAAGGGTATATGTACAACTTGTTTACGGATGATACGATCGAAATCATCTATTGTGATGAAGTTAAGTTGCCGGCAAAGCTCATTATTCCGGAAAAGCTGGACGGCAAAAAAGTCGTCGCCATTGGGGAATACGCGTTTGAGCACTGCAAGTCACTTGAGTCGATTGAGATTCCTTTATCGGTCACGAGAATAGATCAATTGGCGTTCAGTTATTGTAGCTCGCTGAAGTCGATCATGATTCCTTCCTCAGTCACCAAAATCGGAGATATGGCGTTTATGGGTTGCAGTTCGCTGAAGTCGATCGAGATCCCCTCCTCGGTAGTCAGCATCGGAGGCTCCGCGTTTGAGGAATGTGACTCTTTATCTGAGGCTATTGTGCCGTACAGGCTGAATCATTGCGGCGCCGATGTATTCCCGGAACAGACAAAGATTAAAGATCATAACGGCAAAGACAGGCCGTTGTATAAAACATCCGACGATTGTGTATATGTGTTACTTAATCAGCCTTATACAGTGCTGGTGGATTATGTCGGCGACAGTAAAAAAGTCTCCGTGCCCGAACAGATTGACGGAATGACAGTCACCGGTATTGGCGGCTGGGCATTTGATAGTTGCTCCGAACTGGAGTCGATCGAGATTCCGTCCTCGGTCACCGACATTGGAGAGTGGGTGTTTTATTCCTGTGAATCGCTACAGACAATTGAGATTCCCTCCTCGGTCACAAGCATCGGATCGGGGGCGTTCGCTTACTGTACATCGCTAAAGCCGCTCAAGATGCCGTCTTCGCTAACCGACATTAAGAATAGTACGTTCGCGTATTGCCATGCCCTGTCTTCAGTCGAGATTCCGTCCTCGGTCACCGATATTGGCGTGTCTGCGTTTATGTCCTGTAC
>JAAZJE010000066.1 GCA_012800515.1 Clostridiaceae bacterium | reverse complement strand
GATAATTCCGAATATCTCGAGATGGAGTTCTGTATTCCTATGCTCAAATCGGTAGAGCGGAATTGCTCGGAATAGGTGGCGGCGTGAACCGTCTGCATAAAACTCAGCAGGGCGGCAAAAATAATCAGAAAAAGTAAAACGAAGTAATAGCCTCCTTTGCTCCGTCGATTAAAGCTGAAGGCTCGTCGACTCAATAGTCCGGCATACCCTGTCGGCAACTTTCCCAAGGCGCGCTCGGATTTTGAACGTGAGGCTCCCGCATCGGCGGAGAGAATTCTTTTGCGCGGCTGACGCGGACGTTGCGGTGCCTGCGAGCCCAGGAAAGCGGCATGTTGTTCCGTCATTGCGAACGGCGGACGTGCCAGCTTTGTCAAAGCATACAAAAAGTACGGCAATGTCTGGCTGGCGGCCAGAAGGAACAGGACTAGGAGTTGAATTCCGATAGTGGGAAAGGCCAATAGATTAACTGTCTCCGGGGAAATTAGCGGCAAAACAAGGGCGATGCCGGAGCCGAGCAGCCAGCCGACAAATATACTCAGCAGTGAAAGTCCGACTTCTTTGCCGAGAATGAGACGGCGCAGGTTGGAATTGGTCAGCCCGCTCAGCTTGAAGTTGCGCAATACCGGCAAGCTGATATTTCCTATCTGGAGGGAGTAATACAGCAGCGCCCCCACCAGGATGATCAGGAGAAAAAGCAGACCGAAAGAAGCCCGCTGCGCGCTTAATTGAAATATTCTCCGTGCGGCGACCGCATTCTCCGGCTGGGCATTGGGGCGGATCAATTCCGTTTGTCCGCCATGTAGCTCTTCGTCGGAAAGCTGGTAGCGATTCAGCAGAATAGCCCGTCGCCCGGCCTGCCACTTTTCCTGGGCGGACAAGTCGTCAGACGCGACCAGCCTGCCGCGATCTGCCAGCCAGCTCTCCGCCAGCGCCGGAAAAGCATTGGTTCGGTTTATTTTCGCTAAAACAATGTGTTGATGGTAGCTCCGGCTCGTGTCCACGGCCTGCAGAACTCGGGTAAAATCGGCCGCCGCTACTATCCAGTGTACGACTTGAGTGAATTCCGCGTTTTGGGCGGAGGCAGCCAAATCGGCGGGGAACAGTTGCGCCGCAAAGTCCTTGAAGGCGGCTTCCGTTTGAAGATTCAGACTCAGCCGATCGGCAAAGGCCAATTCACCGGCGCTTTGCCCGGCCAACACCGCCACCGCCGCCTCTTGGGGCAGCTCGGCCAATTCACAAGTCATCTCCATGTCCGGCAGACTTTCCCCTTCCCGGGCAGTATTGGCCATGCGTGCTTCAATGGCCATATTGCCGGCGGTATCGGTCCAGGCTCCCTCCGTAGGCGTCAGACTCATCATTGCGAACGCCGCCGCGTCATACTTGACCAAACGAATCAACTGAATCGGGGTGCCTTCGGACCCCTTGCCGCCGCTATCCGCTCCACCGCTGTCCGTACCGGAATCAGCCGCTCCGCCGTCCGCCGCGGAATCTGTCGCTCCGGGTCGAATCCGCGCCATGACCTCCAAAGTCTCCAGAACGGCATATTCCCGTGCCTGTTCCTCTAAGCTGTTCATAAACTGCGGATCCGGTCCGACTCGGCTCACAAAGGCATAATTCCAGGATCCGTTGGTTGCGTCACGCGTTGCGGCTAGATCCCGATCGATTGCGGTCAGACGGAACAGAAGCAGACTGCCGGCCAAAGCGCAAACCAGACAGAGCGCCAGGACATAGCGTCGCTTGGCGCGACTGATAAAATTAATCTTTTTAAGCATGGCGGCCACCCTGTTCGGCGGCGTATGTTGCCGCATCTATCAAGTGCCCGTCTCTCATGTACAGGACTCGATCGGCCAGATCGCACCAATCCCGATCATGCGTGACCATAATTACGGTTTGGGTGCGGGTTGAAACCAGTTCGGCAATCATTCGCATGATCTGCTCCGTACTGCGACTGTCCAGATTGCCGGTCGGCTCATCCAACATAATGATTTCCGGCCGGTTAGCCAGCGCTCTGGCCAAGGCCACCCTCTGCTGCTCACCGCCGGACAACTGCTCCGGCCGATGTTCCAGTCGCTCCGTTATACCCAGCAAATCGGTGAGAGCCGTGATTTCCCGCTCGTTGAGATTCTGCTGCGACCGATTAACCAACAAAGGCAGGCAGATATTCTCCGCCGCCGTAAGTTCCGGTAACAGATAAAAGAACTGAAAAACAAAGCCCAGATGTTGCGCCCGGAACTTGCTGAGCTGTTCTTCTTTCATAGAAGTTATCACCGTGTCATTGATCCGCACTTCGCCCACGTCGGGCCGATCGAGACCGCCGAGAAGATGCAACAAAGTCGATTTACCGCTACCGCTCTTGCCCATAATGACCAAGAATTCACCCCGGCCGACCGTCAGGCTCACCCCGTCAACCGCTTTCACCTGGG